>JAYTOS010000140.1:0-3248 GCA_043747705.1 Bacteroidota bacterium | reverse complement strand
TTTAATAAATACCTTTTCCCGGATAAGCTGAATGGTATTTTCTTTACCATTTTTATCATTACCATAGCGGCTGCCGAGGCAGCTATTGCCATAGCCATCATTATCAATTTATACCGTAGCCACCAGTCTATAGATGTGGAAGATGCCACTGAACTGAAATTTTAAAAACTATGTCAAATTATTCATACATAGTATTCATCCCGTTGTTGCCGCTGGTAACCTTTGTTGTATTGGGACTATTTGGCAGAAAATATTTTAAAACATCCGCGGGAGCCATTGGTACTGCCTCTCTGTTGGCTTCAACGGTTTTATCATTTATAGCGGCACAGCAATATTTTTTTGTTGATGGGAAAGTAAATGGTATCTATCAAAAAATAATTGCCTGCAAATACACCTGGCTCGCGTTCTCCCCCAACGTGTCTATCGACATGGGTATTATCATCGACCCGATTTCTGTAATGATGCTAATTGTGGTAACCTTCGTTTCATTAATGGTACACGTGTTTAGTTTGGGCTATATGAAAGGTGAGGAGCGCTTTGCTACTTATTATGCATTCTTATCATTATTCACTTTTTCTATGCTGGGATTGGTGCTTTCCAGTAATATTTTCCAGGTATACATTTTCTGGGAGCTGGTCGGCGTTTCATCCTACTTGCTAATTGGTTATTATTTTGACAAGCCTTCCGCAGTAGCCGCTTCTAAAAAAGCATTTATCGTAACACGTTTTGCCGATCTTGGTTTTTTGATTGGCATCCTTATTCTCGGTTTCTATGGGGGCACATTGGATATTGGTTTGCTGATACAAAAATTAACTTCCCTTCAGTCACCCGAATGGATAAGTATTACCACCGCCAGTTTTCTGGGTATCTCAATGCTCACCTGGGGGTTGGTATTGGTTTTTATGGGTGGTGCGGGTAAGTCGGCCATGTTTCCTTTGCATATCTGGTTACCCGATGCAATGGAAGGTCCCACACCGGTTTCTGCTTTGATACATGCCGCGACCATGGTAGTAGCGGGTGTTTACCTGGTGGCAAGGTTATTTCCTGTTTTCTCAATGGATGCGGCTGCATTAAGTATTGTTACGTACATCGGCGCTTTCTCAGCATTACTGGCGGCTGTAATTGCCTGCACACAAACAGATATTAAAAGGGTATTGGCTTATTCTACCATGTCGCAGATCGGGTATATGATGTTTGCATTAGGTGTTGCTAAACAGGGTGGTGAAAATGGACTGGGTTATATGGCATCCATGTTTCATTTATTTACGCATGCTTTCTTTAAATCTTTATTGTTCCTCGGCGCGGGCTCGGTGATACACCTGGTGCATAGTAATGAAATGAAGGATATGGGTGGATTGCGCAAGCTGATGCCCGTAACCCATATCGCTTTTTTAATTGCCTGTTTGGCCATTGCCGGTATCCCGCCGTTCGCGGGTTTTTTTAGTAAGGAAGAAATATTATTGGCCGCATATCATTCCAATAAAATGATTTATGGAGTAGCTTTATTTACAGCGGCACTTACCGCTTTTTATATGTTCCGTTTATACTTTTCTATTTTCTGGAGCAAAGAACCTCCCCTGCATCATTCGCACGGCGAAGGAACTATTTCCATGAAACTTCCATTGATTATTTTAGCTATATGTGCAGTTGGCGTGGGTTTTGTGCCATTCTCAACATTCGTTACAGCAGATGGCGCGGCACTGGTAACCCATACAAACATGCTGTTTTCCATTGCCCCGGTTAGCCTGACTCTTGTAGCAATTCTGCTAGCGGCTAATTTATATAAGACGCAAAATAATAAACCTGAAAGGCTGTCTTCAGCTTTTGGTGGTTTTTACAAAGCGGCGAGCCGGAAGTTTTATGTAGATGAATTTTATTTATTCATCACCCAAAAAATAATTTTTCCATTAATAGGTCAGCCAATTGCATGGATAGATAAAAATATTGTTGATGGATGCATAAACTTACTTGCCACCATCACCGGAAAAATAGCAGGATTAATAAAAGGTTTCCAGTCTGGTAAAGTACAGAGCTATGCATTGTATTTTTTTGGAGGGATTGCCGCATTGGCCGTATTATTTATTTATTTATGGAAATAACACTATAACATGAACCTGTCATTACTAATCTTACTGCCATTGATTACGGCTCTCGGCATACTCGTGAGCCCGGGACCCAGGCAGGTGCGGTTAATTGCTTTGATTGGCTCTGTTGTGCAATTGGGGATAGCCTGTTTACTACTACTTAATTATTGGCATGAAAGGGCTGCCGGTAATCTCGCGCCCATGTTATTTGAATTTAATTATACCTGGTTCGCAGCACTCCATATCAATTATCATATTGGCGTTGATGGAATTTCTATTGCGATGATTTTATTAACAGCTTCGGTTGTGGTATCAGGTATTCTCGTTTCATGGTCAACAGAAAAATTAAGCAAAGAATTTTTCTTCCTGCTCATTTTACTAAGTCTGGGCGCGTATGGTTTTTTTATCTCCCTTGACCTCTTTACTTTATTTTTCTTTTTAGAAATAGCCGTCATCCCTAAATTTCTGTTGATCGGAATATGGGGAAGTGGTAAAAAAGAATACAGTGCCATGAAGCTGGCTTTAATGCTGATGGCAGGTTCTGCCCTGGTATTTGTTGGACTAATGGGTATGTATGTTAATACCCATTCATTCGATATCCTGCATATATCCCAAATGCATATCCCTATTGAAGTGCAAAAATTCTTTTTCCCTTTTGCGTTTCTTGGCTTTGGTATTTTTGCCGCCCTGTTCCCATTCCATACCTGGGTGCCCGATGGGCATGCTTCTGCTCCCACTGCAGCCTCCATGTTTCTTGCAGGGATATCTATGAAATTAGGTGGCTATGGTTGTTTGCGTGTAGCTACTTTCCTGATGCCCGATGCAGCACATGCTTATTCATGGATCATTATTCTGCTCGCAACCATTGCTATTATTTATGGTGCTTTCGCTACCATGATGCAGACCGATCTTAAATATATCAACGCCTATTCATCCGTAAGTCATTGCGGGTTTGTGATATTGGGTATCGGGATGTTAACACAAACATCCATCAACGGTGCGGTTTTACAAATGGTATCACATGGATTGATGACAGCTCTTTTCTTCGCCGCTATCGGAATGATCTATAGCCGCACACACACCAGGATGGTTGCCCAATTAGGGGGCCTGCTGAAAGTGATGCCTTTTATCTCAACCCTGTTTGTGATTGCTGGCTTATGTTCT
>JAYTOS010000139.1:0-7971 GCA_043747705.1 Bacteroidota bacterium | reverse complement strand
CTGCGGCTTCGGAGCACTTAATATCCTCAGCTTACCGATAGTTGTTCTGGAATACTAAAGTCCGGTATGCGCCTGCGGTGTGAAGAGCACGGTGAAGGTAAAGTGATTATGATTTTAAAAGTTTTTTTTGCGTTTTACGTTTTCAACTATGAAATTAAAAAATCGGCAAATGGCCGGCTTTTTAAGTGAGTATTATCAAATCAAGAGTCTAAGTTGATTTCTTTGAGAGTAAAATTTTTGTCAAACATAAGCTTGTACCTTTTCTTTATTGATGCACTATTTGTATAGTATCCAAAGGAGTTTAAAGTAACAATTTTGTCCTGTGCATATATTGTTGCTGAAAAAGCGGATTCGATTTTGGATTCTTTCGACTGATCATAATTTTCAAGTTTTTCAGCACCCCGGGGAACCGCTCCAAAAAAAATACTGATTCCCTCACCGGTAATCCGGGCACTATCAATTTTTAAATTTGAATTGTTGGTAATGCTGATAGCGGTTTTTTCTTCCCTGCAGGAAAACATGCACAGAAAAAATAAAAATATACAGGATCTTTTCACAGTGATTTATTTGTGGGTGCTAAGGCATTGGCTTCAGTTCTAAAAAACTATTTACTTCGGTAAAAGGGAAATTGGGGTTAGACTAAAAAAGAATGTAAAACTTAGAAATACATGCTCATGATTGCACCTTGCCCCCCTGACAAAATATGGCAAATTCTGATCCATTTTTATAGGATTAGCAATATTAGGGATGCATCCCTTGAGGTGTCTGATTTCCTATGAACAAAATGTACAATTCTTTGTTACAAGCGAAGTTTCTATCTCATTCATTACCCTTAAAACCCTTCTATGCAAAGGATTTCATATTTATTACTTACAGGTTTATTGAGTTTTGTTATCAGTTCCAGCGTCATTGGACAGAATATGGATTTAGTGAAAATTAAAACAACCCCTATCACAGCTAACATTTTTATGCTTGAGGGACAGGGTGGTAATATGGCCGCCATCAATGGAATAGATGGCCTGGTATTGATAGATGATGAATATACCCCGCTTTCTGAAAAAATTAAAACTGCCTTACATGCTATCAATTCCAAACCTGTGCGGTTTCTGATCAATACACATTTTCACATTGATCATACAGGGGGCAATAAAAATTTTGCCGGTGATGGAGCCATTATTGTAGCACAGGAAAATAGCCGCCAGCGCATGACAATCGATCAGTTTATCACTGCCTTTAAAATTGCGCAGAAAGCATCTGATCCTGATGCATTACCTAAAATAACATTTACCGATTCGCTCAGGTTGTACCTGAATAATGAAACATTACAGGTAATCCATATTAAGAATGCGCACACAGATGGTGATGCGATCATCTTTTTCAAAGAGTCGAATGTGTTACATGCCGGTGATGTGTTTGTTCGTTATGGCCTCCCTTTAATTGACCAGGAACATGGCGGTAGTATTGATGGAATGATCAATGGTGTTAAAAAGATACTGTTATTGGTTAATGAGAATACCGTGATCATACCCGGACATGGCGGATTAGCTAAAAAGAAAGACCTGCAGGATTACCTGCAAATGCTTGAAACCATCCGTTCACGCATTGTAAAATTGATGAGCGGGGGGAAAACACTGAAAGAAGTTATTGCAGCTAAACCGGTGGATGATTTCCCGGCTGCTTTTCTGAGAGAGGTTTTTGTGGAAACGGTGTATAATTCTTTGAAGAAATAATACAATAAATCAGATAACTTTATTTATCTGGCAAAGAAGTATTATTGTAACCTTAAATGATTCCTTTTGCAAAAGAATTCTGGCATATTCTTACTACTGTCTGTTTTTAGTTGTTTGATTGGCTACGGCCAGAAAATGAAAAAAATAGTTACTGCTGTTGATCCGCAACAAACAGTTGTAGAGGCTACTATTGCAGGAGTACAGCAATCTATTAAAGAAGGGAAATGCAGTTGTGAGCAGATCGTAGAAGCTTACCTCAAAAGAATCGCCGCTTATGATCAACCTACTAAATTAAATTCTATTATCTTAACCAATCCCAATGCACTCATCACTGCCAGGTCATTGGATAATGAATGGCAGCGCACAAAAAAAATGAGGCCGTTATTTTGTGTGCCTGTAATCGTAAAGGATAATTACAATACCGCAGGTATTCAAACCACAGCAGGTTCTTTAGCAATGAAAGGATTTGTTCCGGCAAAGGATGCAACCACGGTAAGAAAAGTAATTGATGCCGGTGCGATCGTATTAGCAAAATCGAATATGGCAGAATGGGCGTTTAGTCCGATGGTGAGTATCAGCTCGATTGCGGGTGAAACCTTGAATCCTTACAATCTTGCCTATGTTCCCGCAGGATCCAGCGGCGGAACTGCTGCTGCCATAGCGGCCAGTTTTGGTTTGGTGGGACTGGGAACCGATACAGGTAATTCTATCCGCGGCCCTTCTTCGCACAATTCGCTGGTAGGTTTTCGTACTACATTGGGTTTGATAAGCCGTGAAGGCATTGCACCACTCTATTTAAGAAACGATGTGGCCGGCCCCATGACCCGTACCGTAGAAGACGCCACTAAAATGCTGGAAGTACTGGCAGGCAATGATCCGGCTGATAATTTAACGGCTAACAGCAAAGGAAAGATCCCTGCTAATTATACGCAGTTCCTCAATCCAAATGCATTAAAAGGCACCAGGATTGGTGTATTAAGATTGTTGAGTGAGCGCAATCCGGATCCACAGGTAAAAGATCTTTTTGAGAAAGCTATTGCCGACCTGAAAAGCCAGGGTGCAGAAATTATTGATCCTATTGAAATACCCAATTTTGACAGCCTGCGTCAGAACCAATGGTGTTCTGTGTTTCAGCATGATATTAATGAGTATCTCACAAATTATGGCGCACCGGTAAAAGACCTGAAAGAGATTATTGCATCCGGAAAATTTGCTCCGTACATTCTGAACAACTTAAATAACCATGTAAAAAATGCAGTTACACCAACAGCTACCGCTTGCACCGATGCTTATCATGATGCGAGAAGGATTGCTTATAGAAATGCTGTTCAGGGAGCAATGGATGCATATCATGTAGCTTCATTGATTTATCCTACCTGGAATAATCCGCCCGCCAAAGTGGGTGATTTTGCCGGTTATAAAGGAGATAACAGCCAGATCATTGCCCCACATACAGGCCAGCCGGCATTTACCGTGCCAATGGGTTTTACTTATGATAACCTGCCTGCAGGACTTCAATTTTTGGGAAGGATGTATGATGAGCCTACACTTATAAAGCTGACATATTCATTTGAACAGGCTACTAAACATAGAAAGGAACCGGTATTATTTCCTGTTTTGAAAAATATTGGCGAGAGTGGAGTTAAATAATTAATATTTTTAGCAATTATTCAGTAATCAGGGTCGAACTATGAAAATAGGGTTCAATAAATTCCAATTATTTGGAAAGATCATTTTTGTTCCAATCGTTCTGATCATCATAATTGAATTTGTGATTCATTATGATCGCATCAATTTTGGTAATACTAATATAGGTTTACATAAAATTTTTATATTATCTATATTTAGCCTTGTTTTTTTACTGCTGTTATTGATTATCGCAGAAATAGTCTTCTTCCCGATCGGTCTTTGGATTGACAAAGATGAACCCTCGATAACTCTCTCCTTTCTATTTTCAGAAAATATAACGGTCGCAACAGCCGAAATTGAATCTTATAACACCACCCATATCAGTACCCGGGGTGGATATTATGACGGTGTTTTTATTAACACTAAAACAGGCATGAAGTATATAGCATCAGATTTCAATCTGAGCGATTACAAAATAATACTTGCCTTTCTGCAGCAATTTGGCATTCCTGATAATGGCCCTGAAAAATTCAGGCCTTTCAGCTATATTATCAAATATTTTTTGTAAGTGCTCAGTAATAATAGTTTTACAAAAATCATTTATCCCAAATAGCCCCCACCCCTGCTTCCCACAAACGTTTATTGAAGGCAGGAATATTTGTGTCAATTATCTCGTTACCCCTGCTTTGCAGAACGGCCCATTGCGCATTCAGTTCTTTCAACAGATCGAGGTTGGGTTGATTTACCCTGGGGATATCATTTTCTGTCTGGTTTGCCAGGAACATATAATTCGCAGTGAACTTATTCGGAAAATTTTCTACATCATCATAGGCTTTTGATTTTCGCTGGATCATGTCTTCATCCCATGCTTTCATTTTCTTTACCAGTGCCTGTCCTTCAATTCCTATAGTACTGTATTTTTCTACTGATGGCCGGTTTGCCAGAATGGATTCCAATTGTATTTTTTTAGCGTTCATACTGTTGATCATCCGGTGCATGGTGATTAAGGCCGTTTCCATACCATTCATCACGGTATGATATTCTTTATAAGTAGCGTTAGTAACAGAATACAGGGGATTGGCCAGTACCTCAGCTTCCGTAGATATTTTTTGATCGCCCATTTGTAAGCTCACGATATATTTTCCGGGTGATGCTTTGTGACCGATGTAACTGCTTTCAATATATGCATTCGTAATACCTGGTATGGTAGGATAACGCATATCCCATACAAAACGGTTTAACCCTTTTGTTTTGGATAATACCGCGTCTTTCGGTGGAGCACCATCATATTTCTTATACGTACTATCGGGTTTTGAGCTGAATGTGCGTACAATATTTCCTTCTGCATCTTTTATTTCCAGACTGATAGAAACACCATCCTTTACAGTTGGTAACTGGTAATAGATCACCAATCCGGTAGATGGATTCACACCCCTGTATTTATTTTGTCCGGTAAAGCTTTCATCATTCTCATCAAGTTCGCTTGAACCGGTTACCAGGTAAGCTGGTGAAGGATTAAAAATAGTTAATACACTATCCTTCTTATACTGTCTTACCAAACTCAGGTCATCCAATATCCAGAAAGCCCTGCCTGAAGTGGCAGCAATCAGGTTGCCCTGGTGTATGCGAAGATCGGTAATGGGAGTTAGTGGCAGATTCAACTGAAAGGGCTTCCAATCTTTTCCACCATTCCATGAAACATACACTCCTGTTTCTGTTCCTGCAAATAAAAGGTCTTTACGTATACTATCTTCTCTCACAACCCTTGTAAACGCACCATCCGGTATACCATTGTTGATCTTTGTCCAAGTTTTCCCATAATCGGTTGTCTTATATAAACCCGGGGTATAGTCATTGAATTTATATCGGGTAGTAGCAATGTATGCTGTTGCTTTATCAAAAGGGGATACTTCAATCGCATTAATCAGGCATTCGGGTAAACCGGCAGGTGTTATGTTCTGCCAATGTACGCCCCCATCCTTTGTTATTGATACCACACCATCATCGCTGCCTGTATAAATCACTCCTTTTTCCAATGGCGATTCCATAATATAACTGAGTGTACCATAATTTTCCGCACCTACTGCTTCATTGGTAAAAGGCACACCGGGCTTTCCCTGTTTATCTTTTTCATTACGTGTAAGATCGGGGGATGCTTCTGTCCATGTTTTACCCATATCACCCGTTTTCAATAAATATTGTGAGCCATGATAAAAAGTATTAGGTTCATGTTTACTCCAGATAATAGGTGCGTTCCAATTAAAGCGGTACTTCATGTCTTTGGCATCGCGGCCCAGGTATTGTATGGGTGCTGCCATAATACTAGAACTGGCTTTAGCTTTTGTGTCAAGCAGTTCAATCGTTCCCTGATAACTGCCACCCATTACATAACGTGGATCATCAGGATCGAAGGCAAGAAAAGCACTCTCTCCACCGGCAGAAGCTGTCCAGCTTTTTTCGCCAATTCCACCGCCTGCTAATTCCCTGCTAAGGATATTTACAGACGTATTATCCTGTTGCCCTGCATAGATATGATATGGGAATTGATTGTCTACATTGATCCGGTAAAACTGCGCGGTTGGCATATTGTTTATCGAACTCCAGGTCTTACCATAGTTAAAAGAAATCGGCGATCCCCCGTCATTTGAAATAATCATGTTGGCCGAATTATTGGGATTAATCCACAGGTTATGATAATCGCCATGCGGGGATGAAAGGTTCGACCATGTTTTTCCACCATCCGTTGATCGAAGTGCAGGTGCATTCATTACATAAAGCGTGTTATCATTCAAAGGATCGGTAAAGAGTTTGATATAATACCATGCCCTTCCAATAATGCGGTGATCATTGGTTACCTGGCTCCAGTTTTTGCCGGCATTGGTGGATACATATAAACCACCGGCTTCTTTTTCCCAATCACTTTCAATCAGTGCATATACTTTTTCTGAATTGGAGCGGCATACAGCAATCGACATTTTACCCATTTCTTTAGGTAACCCTTCCGTCATCTTTTCCCAGTTATCGCCACCATCGGTTGATTTATATAAGCCACTTCCTTTTCCGCCACTGATCACTTTCCAGGGTAAACGGCCATGCTCCCACATGGATGCATAAAGGATTGTTGGATTGTTCATATCCATTGACAAATCTGTGCAACCTGTCTTTTCATCAACAAATAGAACATTTTTCCAGGTGGTACCGCCATCGGTTGATTTATAAATACCCCGTTCTTTTGAATTGCTGTACAAGGCGCCCTGTGCGGCAACCAAAACAATATTGGGATCTTTCGGATTTACAACAATACGGGCAATATGCTGTGTAAGCTGAAGCCCAATCTTCTTCCAGGTTTTTCCGGCATCTGTAGATTTATACATTCCATCGCCATGATGGGTCATTACACCTCTTACCGCATGTTCGCCCATACCCACATAGACTGCGTTGGCATCCGATTCGGCAACAGTTACCGCACCCACTGAAGCGGATGTAAAAAAGCCATCGGAAATATTTAACCAGGTAATACCCATATCATCCGTTTTCCATAAACCGCCACCAGTGGTACCCATATAATAGGTACTGGTGTTTCCAACCACACCTGTTGCCGTTACAGAACGTCCACCCCGGAATGGCCCGATAGATCTCCATTTTGCAGGTTTAAAATAAGCGTTGATGTCGTGCAACGAAGTATCGGTTTTGATCTGAGCACCGGCACTATAACAAAATGAAAAGAGGATACATAAATAGCATATTCTGTTTGCCATGGGTAAGGTTATTTAGCCTGAATATAAGTATTCTTTACAAAAATATTTTTCGGTAACATAGCATGTACGCCTACATTCCCGTCAACAAGTTGTGTTATGTTAACATCTACCGATACACTGCAGAGCATATAGGCATCTGCCTGGGATAAGTTTTTTTCTTCCATCAGGTAACGGATCATTTCACGCACGGCAATATGGGTAGCTGCATTTAAATCCCTGTCGCAGCCCATCGAGATGATATGCGTAGCTGTTTCTGCCCTTGGCCATTTTAGTGTTTTTCCTTTGTGTACAATAAATTGCAGCTTCCCTTTTAAAGAAGTTTCAATAGCGGTTATGTCTACTTCCCCATTGCCTTGTGCTGCATGGCCATCGCCAATTTCAAACAGTGCACCTTTTATATGTACAGGAATAAATAATGAACTTCCAGCCACCAATTCTTTATTATCCAGATTACCCGCGTTAATCCACGGGGGTGCACTGTTCCAGCGGCCGGCTTCTTTGGGTGGGGCCACGCCCATGCTTCCAAAAAAAGGATGTAGCGGGATATCTATTCCATCAGTAAAATGCCCGATCATTTTTTCCCTGTCTAATTGGATGATCCGGGTCTTTCTCTCTAATATTTCATCAGATAAAAATCCGTTCTGGCCAATTGCATTATATCCGTAAGGTATGGCCAGTTCAATAGTATGAAAAATTACTTCCAGCACATCGCCCGGTTCGGCTTCTTCAATGTAGATGGGACCGGTCAGTACATGTCCGCCCGGACCGCGGTCTTTAACGGCTTGCACATCGCGCAATTCTTTTTCAATCTGGGCCGGTGCAACGCCCGCTGCTTCCAACCTTTCCGGATTGGA
>JAYTOS010000138.1:0-15730 GCA_043747705.1 Bacteroidota bacterium | reverse complement strand
CAATTTGCCGATCGTATCAAATACTTGGATAAAACAAAACCATTATTAGTGTATTGTGCATCAGGCATGCGTAGTGGTGCGGCAGCAAAATGGTTATTGGATAATGGTTTTTTAGATGTGCAGAATTTAAAAGGAGGGCTTGTTTCCTGGAAACTGGAAGGAAGATCTATGGAAGCAGTTGACACTAAAGTGCAGTTAGCGATTGAAGCATATCAGGACCTCACAAAATCAGGTGATGTGGTATTGGTTGATTTTGGTGCTGAATGGTGCCCGCCCTGTAAAAAAATGGAACCCATATTACAGCAATTGCATAAGGAACTGACCGGACAATTCAAATTAGTGAAAATAGATGGCGGTATTGATATTGATGTAATGAAATCGCAGAAAGTAGATGCGCTGCCGGTTTTTATCATCTATAAAAAAGGAAAAGAAATCTGGCGTAAACAAGGTGTAGTAGAGTTGTCTGAGTTGAAATCAAAATTAATCCGGTAATCTCTTCTCCGTGCAACTCGGTATCCTCTGGGTCTCCGAGTTGAAAATAATTCCTAAAGCCTTTACGCTGTTTTTCAATTCAGAGGCCCAGAGGATACAGAGCTACACTGAGAGGTTTTTTATGCGATAGCCCCGAAGGAAATCTTCTGTCAGCATCCTTTTTTTACCTTCCAATTGAAGGTCGAGTATATGAATAAACCCATCTGTACAGCTGAATTTTAAAAATGTTTTTCCATCCGATAAAATTTTACCAGGTGGATAATCATGAGAAGCCATTTCTTTTTTACTCCTGTACACTTTTAAAATTTTTTCATCCAAAACGGTTAAGGCACCGGGGAATGGAGATAGTCCTCGTATGAGGTTATGTATTTTATCAACAGATTCTGTCCAGTTGATCTGGCATGTTTCGGTAAATATTTTAGGGGCATGGTGTAACACCGGCGACTGGCTGCTGATACCTGAGGACTGATCGAGCTTTTGCAAATTTCCTTCTGCCAATCCTTTTACGGTTTCTACCAGCAGGGCCGCACCAATTACTTTCATCCTGTCATGAACTTCACCGGTGGTTTCATTTTCGCTGATAGGGAATTTTTTTTGCAAGAGGATATCGCCTGTATCAATTTCGTGTTTGAGTGTAAAAGTGGTAACGCCGGTTTCTTTTTCACCATTGATTACGGCCCAGTGAATAGGTGCTGCACCGCGGTATTGCGGTAATAATGAACCATGCACGTTAACCGTACCCAAAGGCGGCATGTTCCAGACTACTTCTGGCAACATCCTGAATGCAACCACTATTTGCAGGTCGGCTTGTAAACTGCGCAGTTCATCAAGGAACTCCGGATTCTTTAATTTTTCAGGTTGCAGGAGAGGTAAAGAGTTTTCGACCGCATATTTTTTAACCGCACTTTCTGTCAGTTTCATACCACGTCCTGCCGGTTTATCCGGTGCTGTTATAACAGCAATAATATGGCAACCCGCTTTTACTAGGGCATCCAGTGACGCTACGGCAAAATCTGGGGTACCCATAAAAATAATGCGGAGGTCTGTGGCTTGTGGTTTGTGGTCTGTGATTGGCACGGGGCAAAAGTAATGGGTTTAGATAGATATAGGAATTTTGGAATTGTGAAATTGAAAGGGAGGTAAACAACAAATGCAATTCCAAAATTTCCGGTTTCAAAATGCAAAAGCGAACTGGCCTTACTCAAAATCTGCATAGAGTAAATATTTCTTTCTTATTTTTTTAAAAGTATCCAGCCTGGGTTGCCAACTATTTCTGATCTCTTTTTCTGTTTTGCCTGCTTTAATTTGTTCCATCAATTCATTACTGCCGGCCAACCGGTTAAACGAATTGTATAATGGGTTGCCTGTTTTGTTTTTGATAAAGAAATTTTCTTTGCCCGGAAATTGTTTATACGCTTCGAGCAGGTATTTGATCTGCACTTTATTATCCACCTGCTGTAATACCTGTTCATTGCTGCCAAACAGGTTCCAGCCATAACACAACTGGTCTTTCAGTTTGGGTTCTTTGGCACCATCGCGACTTGTGGGTGTAAAAGCGTATAAATTTTTGGGTAGGGAAGGATGACCGAATATAGCAAAAGGATGATCTGTACCCCGGCCCTCGCTCAAAATAGTTCCTTCAAATAAACAGGTGCTTCCATACCAGTAAACCGAAGCCATGTCGGGAATATTGGGTGATGGTTTTATTGGTAATATATATTTACGCTTGTGCGTATAATTGGCGCATTTGATTACCTGGAAATGAAAAAGGGTATCTTTAGAATTTTCTGCACGTTTATAATAATCATGTTTTTCATTGGCCTTGGCAGATAGCCATCTTTCGCCTGCGATCATGAATGCATATTCGGCCATCGTCATTCCATAAACAATAGGTATCGGTTGCATACCTACAAAACTTTTAAATGCAGTATCCAGCACAGGGCCATCTACATAAAAACCGTTGGGATTGGGCCTGTCGAGAATCATGAGTGGTTTGCTGTTTTCAAAAGCTGCCTCCACAAACTCCTGCAGTGATGAAATAAAAGTATAAAAACGGGTACCTACATCCTGTATATCAAATAACAGAATGTCTACATCGGCAAGGTCTTCAGGACTGGGTTTTCTTTTTTTCCCGTAGAGAGATATTACCGGTATACCGGTGGTGGGATCAATATAATTTTCTACTTTTTCACCTGCATCGGCCGTACCGCGAAAACCATGTTCAGGACCGAATGCTTTGGTTATTTTGATGCCAAGCGAGAGTAGGGTATCAACCAGGTGTTTATTGCCGATAGTGGCGGTATGATTGGCGAATATGCCTATACGTTTACCTTTTAGTAAAGGGAGATATACCTGGGTGCGATAAGCAGCCGGGAGGATGTCAGATGTTGAAATGGGCGTTTGCGCGAATAGGGTGCCTGTTAGAAGGGCCAATATTATTACAATCAATATTTTTTGCATGTGATTTGCCTTTATTGATGAAAGTTAACCAAAAATACTTGCCCGTTCTTGATTTTGGATTGTACTTTTGACGCCGGAATCCGGTGGTTTTTCTTTTTCTGTTGCGTAGTGTTCCTTCAGTTGACGTGTGCGACGCAACGGATGTTGAGAAAGGTCTAAAGCCGGGCCCATATTATTTCAAACTTGCCTGGCGGAAGTCGGGTTTTAAAAATCAAACATGCAACAAGTAAAAAAAGGTGATACTGTAAAAGTACATTATCATGGTAAGTTAACCGATGGTACCACATTCGATTCTTCTGAAGGCCGCGAGCCATTGGAATTTGAAGTAGGTGGTGGTATGGTAATTCCAGGTTTCGACAGTGGCGTAACCGGGATGACAGTTGGTGAAAAGAAAACTATTTTGATTCCTAACGATGAAGCATACGGACCAAAGCAGGAAGATATGATCATGGAATTTCCGAAAGAACGTTTCCCGGAGGATATGGTTCCGGAAGCGGGTATGCAACTGAATATGAGCAATGGTTCAGGACAGGATTTTCCGGTTGTAATCGTTGAAGTAAAAGACGAAGTGGTTATCCTTGATGCCAACCATCCTTTAGCAGGTGAAGACCTTACTTTCGACTTGGAGTTGGTAGAAATCAGTGGCAGCAAGCCTTTGATCATAATGCCTTAGGCGGAATAATAAATTATAAATATAAATGCCTGATGAACATTCATCAGGCATTTTATATTTGCGCTAAACGATTACCTCTTTCTTCCCATCCACCATCCCAGCCAAATTCCACACAATCCCCAGCTTGCCAATGCATCAATCAGGTGCGCACGTACATCGAATATTTTGTACCAGATATAAGTATTATAAGGTTCATTAATGAATACGATAAGGCCGGTGAATAAACAGGCGATAAATACGTTTCCAAAACTTGTCCTGCCCGATTTACCAATGATCCAGCAAAGCAGCCATACCATAAACACACTGGCAACATATCCACGAAACATATTCATAAACATTTCATTCATGGTTGTTGTAAAAGATCTATGGTATTGAATGGAGGCCCATGGTTTACCCTGCATTTTTTCACCTGCCTTAATTGCTTCATCAAAAGGGGTGCCTTTGGGTACTGCAGGTAACAGGTAGCCACCTTCTTTACCTAATTGGGTATTGAGAACGCTCATGATGGTATCCTGCTTAACTGCATAATCCTGTGAGGGACGGTGTAAGTCAAGCATGGTCCAGGAAAGTGTTTGCCAGATAAAAATAAGTAAGCCGCCAACAATGGCGCCGATAATGGATCTTTTCATACGGGAGGTTTTGGTTAGGGTAACAAAATAGAAAATGGATTCTGTATTTGCAACAGGTATTTGTAAATAGCATGTTTGCATGCAAACAAATAAAAAACACCAGGATGTCATATCTTTCCGTAAAATTTATTTCATGTTATCCGGCTACTCTTTTACTGTTGTTGAACGGTTTATCCGATATGTTCAAATAGATACGCAAAGTGATCCGCAGAGTGGCACGCACCCGAGTTCGGAAAAGCAAAAAAAATTATCGCAATTATTAGCCACTGAATTATTACATTTAGGTATAGCTGATGCGCATACTGATGCGTTTGGATATGTATACGCAACCATACCGGCAACCACAGATAAAAAAATACCTGTTATCTGTTTTTGCAGCCATATAGATACAGCTCCCGATTGCAGCGGTACAGCAGTAAACCCCATCCTGCATGAAAAATATTCGGGTGCTGATATCATTTTGCCAGATGATGAAGCACAGGTTATCCGCCTAACAGACCATCCCTATCTTATAAAACATATAGGTAACAGTATCATTACAGCCAGTGGCTTAACCTTATTGGGGGCAGATGATAAAGCCGGCGTTTCAATAATTATGGATATGGCCAATTATTTAGTCAGGCATCCGGAAATAAAACATGGCGTGATCAAAATTTTATTTACGCCTGATGAAGAAATAGGCGAGGGAACGGCAAAGCTTGATCTGCAAAAATTAGGGGCTGATTTTGCCTATACGCTGGATGGGGGAGAACTGGGCACGTTTGAAGATGAAACATTCAGTGCCGATGGCGTAAAGATTACCATACACGGCGTAATTGCCCACCCCGGTTATGCCAAAGGGAAAATGGTGAATGCATTAAAAATTGCAGGGGAAATACTGCATGTATTGCCAAAGAATGAATGGTGCCCGGAAGCAACAGATAAGAAACAGGGATTTATTCACCCGGTGAGAATGGAGGGCGGTGCCGAGACTGCCGTATTGGAATGGATCATCCGCGATTTTGATACAAAGCAATTGATGGTTTATGAAGAAAAATTGCGGTCTATTGCTGAAACTGTTGTGGAGCGCTATCCAAAAGCAACCATGCATTTTGAAGTATTTGAACAATACCGGAATATGAAAGAAGTATTAGACCAATTTCCGCAGGTTACCGCACATGCAGAAGAAGCTTACCAAAGAGTGGGCTTACCGGTGATCAAAGAACCTATTCGCGGGGGAACAGATGGCAGCCGTTTGAGTTTTATGGGATTGCCTTGTCCGAATATATTTACCGGCATGCAAGCCATTCACAGCAAACAGGAATGGATCGGTGTGCGTGATATGGAGAAAGCGGTGGAAGTATTGGTTGCCTTAGTGCAGGTTTGGGAAGAGAAAACGTAGTTTTTAAACGCATAGGCATATAGAACTATGTGACTTTACCTTTTACCTGTTTTGATCAAATGTTTCATTTTTTTGACGTATTGTAATAAAGCTGCGTTTTAAGCGACTTACCTTTTATTATTCCTAACTTACATCAAAATCATAACGATGAACATTCTTGCAGAATACTGGTGGGTATTAGCGGCACTCTTCATCATTTTTAGCGGACTGGTAACCGTAAACCAGGGAACTATAGCTGTAATCACCCTTTTTGGTAAATACCGACGTGTTTTACGGCCGGGACTGAATTTCAAACTACCTATTATTGAACAGGTTTTTAAAACCGTAAGTATCCAGAACAGGTCTGTAGAACTGGAATTCCAGGCAGTAACGCTTGATCAGGCTAATGTGTATTTTAAAAGCATGTTGTTGTATTCTGTTATTAACCAGGATGAAGAAAGCATTAAGAATGTAGCCTTCAAATTTATTAATGATAAAGACCTGATGCAGGCCCTTATACGTACCGTAGAAGGCAGTATCCGTGGTTTTGTAGCCACCAAAAGACAGGCCGAAATATTATTGCTTCGGCGAGAGATAGTAGAGTTTGTAAAAGAGCAGATAGATGAGTCACTTGAAAGCTGGGGTTATCATTTGCAGGATCTGCAGATCAATGATATCACTTTCGACAAAGTGATCATGGAAAGTATGAGCAGGGTAGTGGCCAGTAATAACCTGAAAGCCGCTGCAGAAAACGAAGGACAGGCATTGCTCATTACCAAAACCAAAGCAGCGGAAGCAGAAGGTAATGCGATAAAAATTTCTGCCAATGCCGAAAAAGAAGCCGCCCGTTTGCGCGGACAGGGAGTTGCCTTGTTCCGTGAAGAAGTGGCCAAAGGTATGAGCCAGGCTGCCGAACAAATGAAGCAGGCCAACCTCGATACCAATGTGATCTTATTCAGCATGTGGACGGAAGCCATCAAAAACTTTGCCGAAGTTGGCAAAGGGAATATCATTTTCCTTGACGGAAGCCCTGAAGGCATGGAAAACAATATGCGCCAGATTATGGCAATGGTGAAGATGAAAGAGATGCAGAAAATACCATAGGTTGGCAACATAGAACATTAGTGTATTATTTATTTCGATAAGAGAAAAACGGAGAAAAGGAGTCAAAAGAGTAGTATCTCTTTTTCTCCGTTTTTCTCTTATTGAAATCCCTACACTGCTTATTTTTTTGCGAAAGGCATCTATATTTTTTATCCAATTAAATCTGTATGGGCCAGTATATCGGTAAGGGCATCGTATAAAATAGTAAGGTCCTGCTGTGTGTTGAAAACCTGTATGGAATAACGTATAAAAACCTGCGCATCCTGTTTCATTACCGGTACTTCAATCGCATATTTTTCATACAGTAACTGTTTCAGTTTTTCCGACCGGGATGTTTTTACCGGGATGCTGCACATCTGTCCTAAAAATTCATCGGTAACCGGGCATAATGGCTTTGAACCCAGCAGGTCGCAAAAGCGGATATAATTTTTGTGCGCAAGTTCCCTGCATTCTGCGGCACGGGCGGGCCAGTTGTGTTGTGTAAGAAATTCTATTGTTTTGGGTATGGTTAAAAATGCGGAAAAATCGCGGGTGCCCTGTGTTTGGTGATAATCCAGGAATTGTGAATGTGAGGGATAAGCACTTTCATAACCCCAACTTACCACTAATGGATCGAATAAATGTTGATGCGCTTTATTAACATATAAGAATGAACAGCCTTTGGGTGTACACATCCATTTATGACAGGCGCCGGTATATACATCGGCTTTTAATTCTGAAAGATCTAATGGGATATGGCCAGGAACATGCGCTCCGTCTACAATGGTGAACAAACCTTTTGCTTTGGCTATGTCACAAATTTCTTTTACGGGAAAAATCAATCCGGTGGCACTGGATATCTGATTGATGAAAATCGCTTTTGTTTTATCTGTTAATCCTTTGAAAAAATCTTCAATAAATTTTTCTTTGGAAACAAGGGGAAGGGTGATTGGTTGCCGTATATATTTGGCACCTGCTTTTTTGCAATAATAATTCCAGGTACGGTCCAATGCACCATATTCCAGGTTAGTGCTGAGTATTTCATCACCCGCTTGCAAGGGAAAACTCTTTGCTATGATATTTATTGCATAAGAAGGATTAGTTGTAAAAACCACATCATCGGCATGGCAATGAATATAGGTTCCCAATGCTTCACGCGATTTTTTTAAATAGGCAAGGCCAGTGGCGGTAATAAACTGAACAGGTTCGGATTCCAGTTCGAGTTGAAATTTCTGATACGTTTCGAAAATAGGTTTCGGGCAGGCACCGAAAGAGCCAAAGTTCAAATACGTAATACCGGGCCTGAGCAGGAACTGTGCGTCTAGGGGAGTGTTTTCCATGTGTTAAAAATAAAGTTTTTTATTTCTCTCAAATCTCCTGAATAGTTTCCTGTCGGGAAAAATTATCTTTTAAACCTGATATATTTTTCCGTATTCACCCTGTTTATACCTGTGCTTGCTACTTTCTCTACACCACTCTGGATAAGGGTATCATTTTTTAAGGTGATGGTAAAACTAAAATCATTGCCCTCCCAGTTACGGTCACTGCAATATGCAAGGTGTTCAGTGTACAGGCTGTCGCTAAGTGAATAGGTACCGCCTCCCGCAACGAAAACAGCGGTGGAATCTTTTCCTTTGTTCAGGTCATGTTGCAGAAATGCAAAATGCGTATCATTGATAATCTTAATAAAAGAAATGTTTTTGGTATAATCTGTAACCACCGTATTTCCTTTTTCAACTACGGTTCCGGTAATGAGCTTCCAGGTGCCTGTTATGGCAAGCGGGGTTGATTTTAACACATCACTTTCTGTTTTTGCAGTACAAGATAACATGGAAGTGATAATGAATAGTAAAGCGATACTTGTTTTCATGTATTGGTTTTATGAAGTGGATTTGGTAATACAGCTTTTGCGCCCATCTTATCAGCTTCGTTCTCCAGTCTTTGATTATCATTGATGGCCAGGCTATCCTTCATTTGTATGGTAGGGCGTACCCGGCCTTGTTCCTGCTGAACAATATGCCAAGCTTCATGCGGCAGGTGTTTTTCCTGATCTGGTGTTTTATGAATTTCCGAACCCTGGCCATATGCCTGTGCCTGTAACTGTGCCGGGTTAGATGAATTGTAGTGCACGCTCACAGTATCCATACAAAGACCGGAAAGATTTTCAATACCTGATTGTAATTGATCAGGCATGCCGGTTTTATTTTCTTTTTTAGTGGACATGTTTTGAAGATACAAAATTATGATTTGTTGTAAACCATTAATTTTTCTGTGGGGATGTGTGGTGTAAATGAAAGGCACTATTCTGTAGAACCCAATTGCTTAGTTCTCCGCAGCGTCTCCGGCAGGGACTCTGCGTTTAGTATTTCAAATCAAGCATTTGTTTACTGGTGTTGTTAAGTGCTCCGAAACCGCAGAGTCCTCTACGAGAGACATCTGCGGCGAATCGTTTTGAAGACACCCTGCGCAGAAGGAAATTATTTAAAGGTCAAGAACTATTGATATGTTTTGTTTCAACGCTTGAATTTGTGTCTGGGTAAGCCGACTGATTTTTTGTAATAATCGTTTATTATCAATTGCTCTTATTTGGTCGACAAGAATATCACTGGGGTTATCAAGCTGATTTTTTCTTAAATGAACCCTTAATAATTCGATCTCTGGTTTAACATTCGATGTTATAGGACAAATAACAGTAGATAAATGAGTATCATTCAATAAATCAGTTTGAATGATAACGACCGGGCGGGTTTTTCCAGGTTCTGTACCTCTACTTGGATTCAGGTCGGCAAGCCAGATATCAAACTGCTTAATTTTCATCTACACATTTTTCGAATTCATGTAAAATATGCAACGAGTCTTTTGATATTAACTTTGATTCTTGGATAAGTTTTTTCTTAAGCATTTGTCTTTTATTGAAAAGGTTATAAATGCTTACAGCTTCGTTTATGTAACGGTTCCTGGCAAGTTTAAGTTGTGAAGTGATTTCTTCGGCTTCATCAAATATTTTATCATCGAGCTTTAAGGATAGCGTTTTCATGAGGGTAATTTTTCGTAAAGGTATATACAATTAGTATATACTAAAAATGTATTTTTTTGTTCTCCGCAGCGTCTCCGGTAGGGACTCTGCGTTTAGTATTCCCAAGCAAACATTTGTTTACTGACGTTGTTAAGTGCTCCGAAACCGTAGAGTCCTCTACGAGAGACGTCTGCGGAGAAGGAAGTTATTGTCTTCATAAATGTATATGCAATATTTAAAAATACATAAACATTAAATCGCTGTCTTCTTAAAAAACAAAACCTTAATTATATCCGCCGTAATCACATACAATACCAGTATCCCCACAATAATACCGATCAACTGAAAGGGGGGTACCACAAAGCCGAGGCTTTTGGCAAAGGGCATAAATGGCAGGGCAACTGTTATTAGTAAACCGACAATGCTGAGGGCAATCAATAATTTACCCGGCGCACTTTTTAATAATGATTTATGTGTGCGTACCACAAACAGGATCAGTAATTCGGTACAGATAGATTCGATGAACCAGCCGGTATGAAACATGTCGGCATCGGCTTTGAATAGCTTGTACAATAAAAAGAAAGTGAGGTAATCAAATACCGAACTGTGCAGGCCGAATACGATCATAAAATTCTTTAACTGTTTCAGGTTCCATTTCTGCGGCACTTTCAATTCATCCTCATCCACATTATCAGCTGCCACAGCCATGTAAGGGAAATCGGTTAAGAAATTCGTCATTAATATCTGTTGCGGTAACATGGGCAAAAATGGCAATACCAAAGAAGCACCGGCCATGCTGAACATATTGCCAAAAGTAGCGCTGGTATTGGTGTAAATGTATTTGAGGGTATTTAAAAAAGTTCTTCTGCCTTCAAGTATACCAGCATTCAAAACGGCCAGGTTTTTTTCCAATAATACCACGTCGGCCGCTTCTTTGGCTACGTCAACTGCGTTATTGGTGCTGATGCCCACATCGGCCGCGTTAATAGCGGCCACATCATTAATACCATCACCCATATAGGCCACCGTATTACCTGCCTTTCGGAAAGCTTTGATAATGTTTTCTTTCTGCTGTGGTTCTATCTCGGCAAATACATTAGCTTTCTGTACGTTAAGTACCAATGCTTCCGGACTCATCTTACTGATCTCCTCACCCGATACTACCACACAGTTTTTCAATCCCATTTTATCGGCAACAAAAGCGGCGACTAATTTATTATCACCTGTAATGATTTTCAGTACCACACCATTTTTCCTTAATTCTTCAATCACTTCCACCACGCCTTCTTTGGGCGGATCGAATAATAAAACAAAACCGGCAAAGATCATTTGTTGTTCATCTGCCTTGCCCAGCACCACTTGTTTCTCTGTAACCTTGTAGCAAACCCCAATAGTGCGGAAGCCCTGGTTACTG
Source organism: Bacteroidota bacterium (assembly GCA_043747705.1). Taxonomy (GTDB): domain Bacteria; phylum Bacteroidota; class Bacteroidia; order Chitinophagales; family Chitinophagaceae; genus Sediminibacterium. The sequence continues at coordinate 4,603 of JAYTOS010000138.1, read as the reverse complement.
TATTGTTTGTATAAGTCGTCTATTTTCTGTTTTTCATTGTCAATAGGCGTAACAGATCCATCGGGTTGTAATACTTTATCGCATTTGGCTACTATATTGGTTAAAGCTCCTTTGGTTATGATCTTGAATTCTGTATCTTTTTTTACAGATACACTCAGGCATTTTCGGATAAAATCATAAGGTATCTCATCTGTTTTGGTATAACCATCGGTTGATACATCTGTAAGTTTCCGTAAAGCCTCATCCATCGGGTTGGCGAAACCACTTTCGAAACTGGCATTCAAAAAAGCCATTTCTTTTACTGCCGCATTGTCTTTGCCATCAATACCTACGATAGAAGAAACTTTTAAGACCCCTTCGGTGAGGGTTCCGGTTTTATCAGAACAAAAAAGATTAATCTCTCCCAGGTTTTGTATAGAAGATAATTTTTTAACGATTACTTTCTGTGCGGCCATCCGTTTTGCCCCGGCACTCATGGCAATCGTCATTATAGCCGGCAAGAGTTCAGGTGCCATTCCTACAGCCAATGCTAAGCCAAACAAAAGCGAATCAATCAGGGGCCTGCCAAAATAAATATTTACCGCTAAAATAATCACGGCCAATACGATGGTTATCTGCATTAACAGGAACCCGAATTTTCTGATGCCGGCTTCAAATGCCGTTTCCTCCGCAGGTTTGGAAAGACTGGCTGAGATATTGCCAAATACAGTATCCTTGCCCGTTAGCACAGCAATGGCTTTGCCAGAGCCACTAACAATACTGGTACCTTCAAACAAGGTATTAGTTCGTTTAGAAATACCGGTAGCCGCTGGTAACATCCCTATGGCTTTTTCTGCAGGATAGGTTTCGCCGGTAAGCGTGGCTTCATTAACATGCAGGTCGTGCTCTTCAAACAGCAAACAATCTGCAGCTATGATATCACCGGCAGAAAAATTCAATATATCGCCCTGTGCAATCTCTTCGGTAAAAACTTCGGTTTCTTTCCCGTCCCGCAACACTTTTACTTTGGTACGGATGATGGACCGCAGTTTTTCAACCGCCTTACCCGCATGCCTTTCCTGTATAAAGCTCATAATACCTGTTGCCAGGAGGATGAATAAAATGATAAACACATCCGATGTTTCGCCAAGAATAGCAGAAAGTATCACGGCGGCTACCAATAATAAGGTGAGCGGGCTTTTAAACTGGGAGATGAAAAGGACCATATCCTGTATGATCGGGTTCTTTACTTTTTTCCTGTCGGCACTGGCAAGTGCCCTTTTGGTAGCTTCAGCTGTTGAAAGGCCGGTCTCACTTGTTTGAAGAGAGCCCATCACTTCCTTCGTATCATATTGCCAAAAAGCCTGTAAGTCCATAGGGTTATGATTGTAGAACAAGTTACCATTTTAACACCCTCAATACATAGAAAAGAATACCGATATGTGTAAAAGCTTTCCTAAAACTGGCCCTGTTTACAATTTTATTCACACCCACACTGTTCTTTTGCATAAGCATCTAATTTTAGCTTCACCTAAATTTATACGAGATGTTCGATCTCCTGCAGATAGATACTTTACAAAAAGCAGTGAATGCCTTACCTGCTGCACCTGAAAAAATTTCTTTATGGTCGCTGCTTGAAAAAGGCGGCTGGATCATGTATCCGCTGTATATCCTTTTGGTGGCGGCTATTTTTGTTTTTATCGAGCGGTTACTCGCTATCCGTAAAGCATCGCGGATTGATGCTAATTTTATGAATATTATCCGCGACCATATAGTAACGGGTAATGTTACGGCTGCGCGCAGCCTTTCCAAAAACACTGATAACCCCGTTGCCCGGATGATTGATAAAGGTCTGCAACGGATAGGTAAACCCATTGATGCCATTGAAAAAAGTATGGAGAATGTAGGTAAACTGGAAATGTATAAGATGGAAAAAAACCTTTCCATCCTTTCACTTATTGCCGGCATAGCACCCATGTTTGGTTTCCTGGGAACTATTGTAGGTATGATCCAGTTATTCTATGGTATTGCCAGTTCGGGACAATTCACGCTAAATGATATTGCCGGCGGTATTTATGTAAAGATGATCACATCGGGAACGGGTTTGATTATTGGACTGCTGGCGTATATAGGCCATAATGCGCTGACTACCCAGATTGATAAAACTGCCAATAAAATGGAAGCAGCCAGTGCAGAGTTTATTGATGTATTGCAGGAACCAACGAGGTAGGGGTAATTAAAAATTAATCTTTCTTCCACCATGAATATCCGTAAACGATTAAAATCTCACCCCGAAGTTCATACCGGCGCTTTGAACGATATATTGTTCATCCTGTTATTGTTTTTCCTGATTGTTTCTACATTAGCCAATCCCAATGTAATAAAGGTTTCCAACCCCAAAGCCAAAAGCGATACCAAATCAAAACAAACCGTTGTGGTAACGGTTGATAAAGACCAAAATATTTTCCTGGCCCAAAAGAAAATAACGATAGATCAATTAGAAGTAGAACTGAAAACCTATTTAGCCAAAGAAACCGATAAACCCTCCGTAGTCATTAATGGCGATAGTACCGCCCATCTTGGCACGGCTATCCGTGTAATGCAGGTAATTAAAAAATTAGGAGCCACACCGGTAATGGCCGTTAATAACCAGTAAAATTTGAAAATGAAAGTCGTTTTTACATGTAAGTAAACATTTTCAAATCTGCACATTTTCAAATTTTCAAATTAACTTTCACCATCCTGTCCTTCCCCTGTAAATCCTTTTTCAACACCACTTCATACCCGCTGCTTTCATAGAGTTCAACAACTTCTTTTCCGAGGGCTTCATTGATCTCTAAAAAAATACAGCCCTGTTTCGCAAGATGGCTTTTTGCAAACAAAGCGATTTTTTTATAAAACAATAAAGCATCTTCATCGGGTACAAATAAAGCAATAGCCGGTTCAAAATCAAGCACATTGTTGGCCATATGTATTTGTTCCGATTGTTTTATATAGGGGGGATTGCTTACAATAATATCTGCAACAGGTAATTGATCCCAACCTGCCTCATCTAAAAAATCCATTTTCTGTAAAACAATCTCTGCCTGCAAAGTATCTGCGTTTTGTTGGGCAACCTGTAAGGCTTCTTTACTTACATCAACCGAAATAACAGAAAACTCAGGCAGTTTCTTTTTTAATGCGATTGGTATGCAGCCACTCCCGGTGCCGATATCAAGCAGTTTTTGATTTTTGATTGTTGATTTTTGACTTTCCTCCCATATCCAGTCTACAAGTTCCTCCGTTTCAGGCCTCGGTATCAGGGTATGTTTATTTACATAAAATTTCATCCCTGCAAACCAGGCTTCGCTCAATACATATTGAATGGGTTTGTGCGTGGCTAATTCCTGTAAAATGCCATCCAGCTTCATTATCAGTGCGTTGGGTAGTAACTGCTGTTTATCCAGCAGTCGGGCCACTTTTTTCTTACCGGTAATATGTTCCATCACCCAATCGGTAATATTGGCAGCCTCCCGTTCATCATACAACATTTTCAGTTGTATAAGGGTATGTTGCCGGGCCGATTGAATTGTCATGCTGCAATGTTAGCACCATTTGGCTATTTTTGCCAATTCCTTATGATGAAAACCGATCAGTTATCCATGCACCGATGCATTGAACTGGCCCTGCAGGGAGCCGGTTCTGCAGCACCTAACCCGATGGTTGGGGCAGTTCTGGTGCATGAAGGGCGTATTATAGGAGAGGGGTATCACAGGCAATACGGCCAGCCCCATGCAGAGGTTAACTGTATAAATAGCGTGGCCGTTACAGATATTGAACTCATTCCCAATGCTACCCTGTATGTTTCGCTGGAGCCTTGTGCGCATTTTGGCAAAACACCTCCTTGCAGCGATCTCATCATACAAAAAGAAATTAAAAAAGTAGTCATCGGTTGCCGTGATCCATTTAGTGAAGTAAATGGAAAAGGTATTGACAAATTGGAGAAAGCAGGTATTAACGTGGTGACTGGTGTATTGGAAAACGAATGCAAAGCGCTTAATAAACGGTTCTTCACTTTTCATACAAAACAAAGGCCCTATATTATTTTAAAATGGGCGCAAACGGGCAACGGCAAAATTGGTTCTGATTTGCAGGAGCGGTTAATGATCAGCAATGAACACACGAATCGCCTTGTTCACCAATGGAGAAGTGAGGAAGCTGCCATACTCATTGGAACGAATACCGCTTTACTGGACGACCCCTCCCTGGATAACCGCTTGTGGAACGGGAAGAGTCCGGTAAGGATGGTGCTTGACCTGCCACTGCGTTTACCCATATCCCTGAAATTGTTTAACCGCGAGCAGCCTACTATTGTTTTTAACCTGCTTAAAAATGAAGAAGACGGTAATATTCTATATTGCCAGATACACGATCAAACCAATATCATTCCTGAAATACTTAAAGCTTGTTTTACACGCCGGCTCCAAAGCATTATTGTAGAAGGTGGTGCAAAATTATTACAAACTTTTATTGATGCCGGCTTGTGGGACGAAGCAAGAATTATTACCAATCAACAACTAAACATCAGCAAAGGGCTGCACGCACCTATATTACAAAACCACCGGCAGGTTAAAACAGAAAAACT
>JAYTOS010000137.1:0-1069 GCA_043747705.1 Bacteroidota bacterium | reverse complement strand
TGCAGTAAATCGGGCAGCAGCACTACCAATAACGGTACAACAACGGCCAGCGCTAATTTTACTATAGACCTTGGCACACAATTATTAACGGTTGGTTCATCCGTAGCAGCGAATGGGGTATTGATTGCAAGGCTGTCATCCGGAAATTCGCCATCTTCTTTTGTAGCGGTACAGCAGGCCTGTACACACCAGGGAACCAGTATTAATTATGTTTCTGCTAACCAAACATTTTTATGTCCTAATCATGGGGCCATCTTTAATTCTGCCGGCGCTAATACCGGAGGACAATCAACCGCTGCATTAAAAGTTTATACGGTTTCTGTGAGTGGGTCTACCATGACCGTTTCAGGATAATTCGGCTATCGGGGGAAAAGAAAGCATTTTAAAAACAATCGCACAAAAAAAATATCTTTATCGGCTAACCATACATGATGCCGTTTCAAAGAAAAGAATTCTATCAACTATTTTTCCGGATTGCACTGGCGGTTTTATATACGCTTTTACTGCTGCGTATATTTGAATACATTGCTATCGCATCCAAATCATTCACCGACCACGCATACCGGTATGAGCTGTTGGGTTTGTTGTATGATGTATGGCTTTGGCTGATATATTGCGCCATCATTTTTTTTCCTCTTCTATTACTCGCTCGGGCAAAACAAAAAGCGGCAATTATTTTATTTCACGGGCTGAACCTCTTTTTCATTATTTGTTATATCGGCTTGCTGATCACATTTTCTGAACGCAATACGCCCTTTGATCACGAACTGTTTACCCGCAACAGCAAAGACACAATTGATACAGTAAAGCAAATGCTTACGGCGGGAATGAAACCCTATATCCCCTTCCTTATTTATCTGCCAACTTATTTTATTCTGTATAACGGGCTTACAAAAAAAATTACCGCATCGAACAGGCTGTTGGGAACATTGGCAATATTTTCTGTGTTGTCGGTTGTGTTGATTAAGTATGCCAATCCATCGCCGGATGGTTTTCAAAAGAATGGGGCTTACCACCTCACATCCAATAAACTGAGTTATTGGTTTAACGACAGTTACCAATATTTCCG
>JAYTOS010000136.1:0-2427 GCA_043747705.1 Bacteroidota bacterium | reverse complement strand
GAAGCGGCTTGAACTGGCCGGGAGCCTGAATGATTCCATGCCAATGATTGCCAAAAAAGGTATTAAGATGACTATTGAAGCATCCGACAGTGATATCGCACTTTTAAAACGCGATACGACTGCCAAGGATAAGTTACAAACGATTAATACGAACACGTTTAATATACTGAGTGGTAATAAAAAGGATACTGTTTATAAAACGGTGGAGGCGTATGATTCTGTACAACTGAAATTGCCCGTTGCTGGGCGGGATAATTTTCTCGAGCGAAGGTTTGCGCGGCAGAAGATTCACCTGAAAGAAAAATACCATGGCGATGGTAAAGCTATCTGGAATGCGATACTGGATAAGTTCAAACACCTTTTCCCACAAATGTTATTCGCTTCTTTACCGCTGTTTGCGTTGTTGCTGCAATTACTGTATTTAAGGAAGAAAAATTTCTTTTATGTGAACCATGTGGTGTATACCATCCACCTGTATTGCGGAACATTCATTATTATTTTGGCGGCGATGGCTATAAACGGATTACTGCACCTGCTGGGTGTGGTGGAACCCGATTGGCTAACAGGGATATTTCAATTGGCCGGTTTCTTTTACTGGTACAAATCCATGCGTAATTTTTATGAACAACGAAGGGGTAAAACCATATTAAAATATTTACTGGTATTGTTTCTGTCGTTAATCATTATGACATTATTGTTTACGGTATTCTTTATTTTTTCGGCCATGGCCATTTAACAGGTTAATATGCAAAATACTGCGGATAGTTTTTTAAGACTGGTAAAGATCATGGATGAATTGCGTGAGCAATGCCCATGGGATAAGAAACAAACCATTCATACACTTCGCCCACTCACCCTCGAAGAAACCTATGAATTGGCCGATGCGGTTACAGAGGAGGACTGGATGGGGATCAAAGAAGAATTGGGCGATATGCTGCTGCATATCCTTTTTTATGCAAAGATCGGCACAGAGCAAAAGCAGTTTGAACTGAAGGAAGTGATAGACGGCATCTGTGAAAAACTTATTTTCCGCCACCCGCATATTTATGGAGATGTAAAAGTGGTAGATGAAGAAGATGTAAAACGAAACTGGGAAAAATTGAAGATGAAGGAAGGGAAGACCTCGGTTCTGGCGGGTGTTCCCCCGTCATTGCCAGCCATGGTAAAAGCTACCCGTATACAGGAAAAAGCCAAGCAGGTTGGCTTTGAATGGGATAATAAAGAAGATGTATGGAAAAAAGTGGAAGAGGAGATAGGAGAGCTGCACGAGGCGATACAAATGAATTCAAAGGAAAAGATAGAGGAAGAATTTGGAGATGTTTTATTCAGTCTGGTAAACTATGCACGGTTTTTGCAGGTAGATGCGGAAGGTGTTTTGGAAAAGACCAATAAAAAATTCATCTATCGCTTTCAACAGATGGAAACCATTGCTGTGGCCCGGGGTAAAAAACTGGAAGACATGTCACTCACAGAAATGGACACCATCTGGAACGAAGTAAAAAAGCAAACTGCCAATACTTGATCCATTCATTACGACAAGCAGCTTATAAGCACGGATACCTGATTATTACGGCCGCCTGGCTGTACACCATCTCATTTATTTTCAGCAACTATTGGAACTATCACTCATCGCCCCAGAAAGTTAAAAACAATTTAGAACAAAGGTTACAGGCTCAGGAGAAACAGTTTGCCGCTATTCTTACTGATACCTCATTACTGGCAGGATTACTCAACCAAACCCCTTCAGTATCCGGTAGTTTACAAGAGGAGACAGGGTTATTCATATACCAGCAAAAAAAGAATGAAATACTTCCTTCATTGAGATATTGGAATACAAACCGGATGTATGTAAACAGCGAAGATCTGCTGCGGAATGAGGGTAGCTATTTTGTAGAGAACCAGAATGGCGATTTTGAAATGATCAAAAAAATGATCAATATCCGGGAACAGGAATATGCCGTGATTGCCATGCTGCCTGTTCGATGGTCGTATTTTATCGAAAACAAATACCTGCACACCGATTTTGCAGGGTATAGCGGTTTGAATAAACAATACGAGATAAGCAAAGATTCCGGTGCTTTGCCGGTTGTTAACCTAACAGGACAGCCATTGTACAGCATCAAACTGAAAGAAGGCAAGTCCTTTATCTCATATGATAGTATCACCGTTATATTAAGGGTATTGGCCATTGTATTGTTGCTGGTATTTTTTCATTCCCTGGCGCAGGAATTGGTGATACAAAACAATTTCCGCACAGGCTACCTGTTTTTGTTGGGGGCTGTAATCATATTGCGCGTAATTGCTTACCGGTTCTCATTTCCATTTGATTTCAGTAAACTGCCTTTATTCGACCCTTCGGTGTATGCATCAAATTTCCTGCATCCATCCCTCGGGGATCTGTTTGTGAATGCGGTTTTATTATTCTGG
>JAYTOS010000135.1:0-13898 GCA_043747705.1 Bacteroidota bacterium | reverse complement strand
GGGGGATTTTTTGTATAGCTCGTTCATCGCTTTTCTTCCCTTAGATTTGGCAGAGAAATCGTTTCATGAAGCGTTATATTTTTTTGATAGGGATATTTTGCATAAGCAGGCTACCGGCACAAACGTTGGGAGGTAATGCTGTGTTTAATTTCCTGTTGCAGCCCAATACCGCCCAGTCTGCTGCTTTGGGAGGTGTGAATGTTTCTGCCATAGGTAATGAGGTAGGGATGAGCTCTCAAAATCCCGCACTGCTAAGGGATGGGATGCACCAGCAGGTAAATACTTCTTTCAATGCATTCCTTGCAGGCATTAAAAATTATAGCCTTACCACGGCTTATCATGTAGAACCCATACAAACTAATATAGCTGTTGGGGTGAATTATTTTAATTACGGAACCATTACCCAAACCGATGCATCGGGCAATGTAATGGGCAGTATCAGACCCGTGGATTATGTTGTACAGGTAATGGCTTCTAAACAATACCATGAAAGATTTTGGTATGGACTTACCATGAAATATATTAACTCTAATTATGGGCAATACCGTTCCTCGGGTTTGGCTTTTGATGTTGGGGTAGCTTATTATGATTCAGCTAACCAGTTGCAGGTAAGTGTGGTGGCAAAAAATATGGGGACACAGCTAAAAACTTATGATGGGGGTAACCAAAAGGAAGAATTACCATTCGACCTGCAGGCGGGTATTACCAAACGATTGGCCAATGCACCTTTTCAATTCTCAATTACTGCCCATCATTTACAGCACTTTGATATTTATTATAATGATACTTCATTTCGTGCTTCAGAAGGTGATAACCGGTATAATGGTAACACATTTACACAAAAAATATTTTCGCACCTTGTCTTATCCACCCAGGTATTTCTTAATGAAAAATTAGAATTAACAATGGGTTATAATTTCCAGCGAAGGCAGGACCTGAATGGATATGATATAACAAGCGGTCTCAACGGTTTTTCGCTGGGAACAGCTATCTTATTAAAGAAGCTGCACATCCGCTATGCGACAGGGTTTTACCAAAGTAATTTATTTCACCAGCTATCGCTGAATTTGAATTGGGGAGGGAGGTTGTGAATAGTGAGTGGTGAATAGTGAGTGGTGAGTAGTCAGTAGTGAGCGGTAAATAATATCTTTGCTTTTATTTAGTCACCACTCACAATTCACTACTCACATAAAAAAACCGAACCATTTAGTTCGGTTTTTTTATATAGATAAGTAACTACCTGTTATTAGAAAATGTATCTCACGCCAAATTGTGCAGACCATACATCACCAATACTGGTACCTTTTCTGTAAGTAGAGTAGTTAATGCTGTTGTTTACGCGGTTTAATCTAAAAAGAGGAACACCGTTTGCATCAACTCCTGCAGCAGCAAGTGGATTAAATGTATTTACAACGTTACTTACGCCATAAGAAGATTTAATTAAATTTCCAACGTTGAAGATATCAACCCTTAACTGAATGGTATGTCTGTTTTTACCAATATTGCGAAACAATTCCAACTGTGTTGAGAAGTCAAAACGAACAATATAAGGCTGTAAAACACCATTCCTTTCTGCATATGTACCTCTTTTGGTTTTCAAATAAGAATCTTGATCAATGAATGCATCAAAAGCATTTTTTTGATCTTGTACACTAGCAATTACGGTAGCCCCCTGCGTAATAGGCAGGAAATTCATTTCACTCTGATTGCGTGGAACATACAGTAGGTCATTACCGCTAATACCATCTCCATTCATATCACCACTATACGTATAAGAGAAACGGCCTTGATTCTGAGATTGACCGAATAGGGAAAACTGCAATGCAGCAGAATTACCCAATTCTATGCGATAATTAACGTTACCTATTACACGGTTGCGGATTTCATTATCACTATAGGCAATATCTGTTTGGTTATTCCCTCTTACACTCTGTATACCGGTCCATGAACTGAAAGCAATTGAACCAGGGCTCATGAAATCACGTGCCCTTGTAAAGTTATAGGCCACCATCCATCCCAATCCACTTGCTTTGGTTGGTTTTTCAATTTTAATGGTTGCAGTCATAGAACCTCCTAGTGGGCCACTTTGCATAACAGTTGCATCGGTAATTTTCGGATTTATACGAATGGCATTATTTTGTGCTGCTCCGGATAAACCAACACCGGCAAAACGAGGTCTATTATCAGGACCATTGAAGGAAGCTGCCGATGGTTTTAGGTTAGCATTATAATAGTTTATATTCGATAAACTCTGCGTGTATATGAATTCAGCTGTGGCTATAATATCTCTTGATAGTTTCTGATCAAGAGCTAAATTGGCACGGAGTACCTGTGGAAAACGGAAGCTGTTTTCAGTAGTGGCCACGTTGTAAGAAGAAGCAGGTACGCCCGGCGTTGGCAAAAAGCTTGGATAACTGGACGGAGTGTTAGGATTGAAAGGAAAGGCAGCAGTATTATTTGTATTTACACCACCATTTAATACACCATTATTACCAACCTGGTTACTGATGAATACAAAAGAAGGACGGCCAGTGAATAAGCCGACACCTCCACGAACTTGAGTGGTTTTGTCTCCTTTAATATCATAATTGAAACCAATTCTAGGGCTGATCATCAGTTTGGCACTTGGTAATTGGGAAGTACTTAATTTGACATTATTCAGTTTGTTGTCAATAAAGTTAAAGCCATCTATTTCAGTATTTGTAAAACCAGAGCCTGCAAAGTAGGGAACCTCAAAACGGATTCCATAAGTAAGACTGAAATTAGGCTCTATATTCACATCATCCTGAATATATGCAGCAATCTGGCGCGCTTTAGTAGTTACTAGCCACGGGCCCCCGCCTGACAGGTTGCTAAAATTAGCACGGTAATTTCTCATATACACCGGGCTGAAAGTAGCATTAGGATTGCTAACATACCCGTTAGCAGCAGTATAAAAGTCATTCAGGTTATTGAATGTATATACACCATTGATTAATGGCGTAAAACCATTTACAAAGGTAAAGCTTTCATAAGAAATGCCTGCGGACAATGAATGCTTTCCCAGGTAGGCAGTTAAGTTATCACTGAATTGCCAGGTATTAGTATTCAAAAGGTTATTAGGCGTAAAAGGGTCATTGCCAAATGAAATGTAGTTTAAACTTTGTGAAGTCTGGCTACTGGAAGGAGTTGAGTTTGCTGAAGTCGGTACATCTGTAAGTGGGTTGCTGCCATCCTGAATGTCCACTAATGGAAAATTTCCTCCTTTCAGTCCTCTGAAATCTCTATTGGCGGTATAACCAAAAGTCAATTCATTGTTGATTTTATTGCTTAAACGGCTGTTTAGCTGGCCAATAATACCATAGATATTGTTATTGATTTCATAAGCAGAGTTAGCATACGCCATAGAATTAAGGCTGCCTCTGTTGCCATTGGTTGTATTACTACTGCTCACACCCACATCTCTTTTCGACAACAACAGGTTACCACGTATACTTAACTTATGTTTATCACTGATGTTCCAATCTATACGGGCTACTGCTTTATCACTTTTGGTTTTAAACGGATACCCTTGATAAGCTCCTGGATCGTAATTGAATTTTGATTTCAGGAAAGCAGATAAAGTTTCCAGATCTGAAACTTTAACACGCGTTGTATTACCACTTATTGGCGAAGCACCATTGCTTGCGTCCGCCGTAAACAGGCTACCCACATCGTTTCTTCTTTCCGCTTCATAGTTGAGGAAGTAGAATAATTTATTTTTTATAATTGGTCCTCCAATGCTTACACCATACTGCTTAACATCAAAAGCATTGGTTACTACATCTTCCTTTCCGGCTGCACCTGCTTTTGTTCCTACAAACCCTTCATTACGCCTGTTGTAAAAACCTGTTCCATGAATGGTATTGGTACCACTTTTGGTAATTGCATTCACACTGGCTCCGGTAAAACCTGCATCTCTCAAATTATATGGCGATACGTTTACCTGTATTTCCTGCAATGCATCTAAAGAAATAGGTGCTGAGTTGGTTTGACCGCCATTTAAAGGAGCTAAACCAAATGAGTTATTAAAAATAGAACCATCCAAAGTAAAGTTAATGGCGCGACTATCCTGACCTGCGAATGAAAGGCCATTTGCCTGAGGCACTAATCTTGTAAGGTCAGTCACGTTACGACTGATAGTAGGTAAGGAACTGATCAATCTTGAGTTGATATTGGTCGCTGCACCCTTTCTATCTTTTGAAATAAGCGCACCCCTGCGGTTCGCTGTACCACTTACCACAACTTCAGACAATTGTGCGGTGGTTTCTGCCAGAACAAAATCAATAATAGAAGCCTCACCTAATTGAATGGTAACATCTGAGATCACTTCTGTTTTTAAACCAACGAAGGAGACAGTGATCCTGTAAGGCCCACCTACCCGAAGGCCTGGTAAGGTAAACCTGCCTGTTCCGGAAGAAACAGTTTTATATTTTGATCCGGAAGGCTCATGAATGGCTTCCACCGACGCACCTGTCAGTGATATACCTTTGCCATCCTTTACATTACCGATAATTGTACCGGTAGTAACCTGAGCCATGGACGCAACAGCTATCAGTAAAGCCGTAAACATCATGAATAATCTCTTTAAAATTCGCATATACGCATAGTTTTAGATTGTGCAAATATGCCACATATAGCCCGTTTCTACGCCTTAGTTTCCAAATTAATGTTAAATTAATAGTAGATACAACAAAAAATGTTGATTAAATGGTGATAAAACCAACTTTTTCAGCACGCTAAAGCATGAAAAAAATTGTCCTTTTTGACCTTGTTGTAAGATATTATCAGGAAGTTTAATATTATTGCTCCTTTAAAATAGTAACCTTATTCCCATTTGACCCATCCATCGGGCACTATAAGCGGGTGTTGCACTGGTGCTCAGGTCCCAGGGAGAAGAGAATAATAAGCCGGGGTTAAAACGATATTGCGGGTTATAATTACCGGTACTCACATATCCTGCAAAATCAAATAAGGCAAAATTATCATTGGGTTGAAAATATTGACGGCCCCAGTTTCGGTTTAAAAAATTAGTGAAATTAAACATGTCGAATGTTAATTGGATACGATAATGTTTACTACCGATATTGAATGGGATATCCTGCTTTATTTTCAGATCAACTACATGGGTGAATGGGGTTCGGGTCCCATTTCTTTCCGCATAACTGCCACGGTTTTTTTGTAAATACACATTGTTTTCAATATATTTTTCCAGTGCTTCTTTTTGTTGTGGAGCCGTGTACGTAATGCCATCTACCGTATTCGGCAGGAAAACCATATTAGCGAGTTCATTTTGTGTAGGAATATATATAAGGTCATAGCCACCAAAATTGCCGTCATCCCGTGTCATACTATTTCCGCCATACACATAACTTACTGGCGATCCGGATTGTCCGGTATATACTAATGAAAAACTGATAGACGTTTTTTTATCAGGATATAAAAAAGATTTAGTTGCCCAGGCAAATACCCGGTGACCTCCACTAAAATCTGAGGTTGACCTTGTGATAAAATTTCTCCCGTTCACTGTTTCCATAAACCTCCATTGGCTTACATTAACAGAACTGGTACCCTCATTCAGTACAACCGAATACCCAAAATGATAAGATGCTTCAAAACTAAACCGGGAACGTACCTGTTTGCTTATTGTGGCGTTCATATCATATGAATAGCCGGTTTTGCCATTGTTGTTACTTAACAGGATGGCATAATCAAAAGGGTTAGTGCTATCAGCATTCAAAGGTATTTTCCCATTATTATTACTGGAATAAATAAGCCTGTTATCGGGCCCTACAGCATTTTCGGCAGGTGGCTGGAGGTTGATATTTGTGTAATTAATTTCAGTAATGTTTTTGCTGAAGATACTTTCTATTGAAGCTGACCAACCTCCGTTTATTTTTTTATCAATAGCAACAGATGCCCTGAATAATGAAGGCATTTTGAATTTTGCAGAAGTAAGATTTAAGGGTTCTTTATTTAGTTTGGCACCTACTTCTGCCGGCCCCCATTGTTTATAAGGATCTGCTCTGAAACGGATACGGTTTAATTGTGAAGCATCTGCCATATAGCCGCCAATAAAAATACCATTGTTATTGTACTGGCCACCAGGCCATGCCAATGGGATACGCCCGGTAAAAATACCCATGCCTCCACGCAATACTAGGTTGTTTCCAGGTAACTTATAAGTAAAACCGATCCTTGGCGAAACAGATGGCGGCAACTTTGTTTGTAAGCCTGATTCCGCGCCCTGCAAATCCCAATAAGTTGAAAATTTAGGGATGGCGGTTTGGTTGGTATATTCATCCGTTGAAGGTTTGTTCAGAAACGTATAATAATCAAATCGTATTCCATAACTCAGGGCAAACTTATGCGTGGTACGTACTTCATCATGTACAAAAAAAGATGCTTTCAAAAAATTGAATTTTGCAGCAGCCGCTGTGTGGTCATTATTATTATCATCAATTAAAGAAAACCCAAGCCGGTAAGCCGAGGGGTGAGTATTGGTTAGAAAATCAGTTAATGAAGCATACGTATAGTTGCCATATGTGTTCTGTATAAAAGCATTTAATATGGAATTGTATTCCAAGTCAATGCCAACAGATAAAGCATGTTTGCCGGCTATGAAATTGTATTTATCAAAAAGGGTGTAGTTCTTTTGTGTTAAGAGGTTGATTGTTGAGCTGTTATCTGTACCAAAAATGAACGCACCCGCACCATCATTAATCCGTACCCTTGGAAAAGCCTGCCCGGCGGGGCCCCTGTCGTCTTTTACATTTGTGTAAGTAAGCAAAAATTTATTACCTGCATTTCTCCCCAATCTGGTTTTTAATTCAACAGAAAAAGAGTTTGTATTAGTGAAAAACAGAAACGCATTATTACTGAAATGAATGGTATGTTGGTTACTGGCATTCGTGTTCATTTTTTCCGCAAGGGTATACCGGGTGCTGATCGATAGTTTATGGCGGTTGTTTATATTCCAGTCTATCCTACCCGTTATTCTGTCTCCATTTACACTTTCAACATTGTCAAGAAAACTTCCAGGATTATAATGATAATTTCCTTTTAATGTGTTGGAAAGGATGTTTATGGTATTCAGGTTTTTTGTATTGCCTTTATAGTCGCTGAATTCAAATGGTTGCGGGTAGTTATCTCGCTGCAGATCAATATTGATAAAATAAAAAAGTTTATTTGTAGCGATGGCACCCCCTGAACTAAACCCAAAACTGCTTCTTGAAAACCTGGATAGTTTAACGGCATCTTCTTTTAGCCCTGAGGGTGTTTTACCTGAAAGATTTTCATTTATCGTATACCGATAAACGGTACCGGTTGTTTTATTGCTGCCCGATCTGGTAATGGCATTAATGCCACCACCTGTAAAATTTCCTAAAGAAGCATCATAGGGCGAAACCACTACCTGAAACTGATCAATGGCGTCAACCGATAATGGCGAAATACCGGCCTGTCCGCCATTGGTTCCCGATGCCGCAAGGCCAAATACATCGTTGTGTATGGCACCATCCACATAAAAAGCATTGTAACGGTTGTTCTGTCCGGCAATGGATACGGCACCTTCATTTCCGGTAACCAGTTTCACCTGCGGAACAGCTCTCAGGTAATCATACATATTTCTGCCTACCGATGGCAATAAGGATAATTTTTCTGTTCCAATGATGGTTTCTGTTCCGCCATGGGCGGGGTTGCCGGTTACTTTTCTAATAGCAGAAACAGTTATATTTTTCAGTGCGGCTGATGGAATTATTAATACAAAATCAATAGGAACACTTTCGCCAAGTTGCAGATAAATGCCCGATCTTTTTTCTTTGGCATAATTCAGTAATGAAACTTCTATTGAGTAAGGCCCGCCGGGATTCATGTTATTAATCCCGAAATTTCCTGTTTTTTTGGCCTGAGAAAAATAGACGGTTCCTGTTGGTTCATGAATAACTTTAATAGTGGCACCTCCCAGTGCATCACCCGTGTTTGTTTTTATAAAACCATACATGCCAGCGGTAGTATTCTGTGCTGTTGCGGATAAAGAAAAATACAAAAACAACAACGTACAGTTTCTTTTTATTTTACAAAACATAGCTTCGGTTTTCAAAAGCTAAGGAAGCAAAATATCTTTTCTGATTGATCAGGTGTTTAACGCAAAATCGGACAGTTATATTTATCGCCAAATTGCTGTTTATACTTTGGGTGAGAGGTGAGTTGTGACTAGTGAATTGTGAGTGTGAAAAATAGAGGGGTTTGCTATTTCATGCTAATGTCAGGCCCTGCAATCCGGGATGCATGCATTTGCGCAATTGGTAAATATTTTGCCTTGTTCGCTTTTAGTGTAGCATATTTCAGGCTATGGGGTTAATTTTGCCTTCTAATTCGTTATTATGTTAGACAGGATAGAAGATGCGATTGAAGACATCCGTAATGGGAAGATGGTGGTAGTGGTGGATGATGAGGACCGGGAAAATGAGGGCGATTTTATCATCGCCGCACAGCATACTACGCCGGAAGTGATCAATTTCATGAGTAAAGAGGGACGAGGACTGATCTGTGCCGCGCTTACCGAAGAGCGTTGTATTGAGCTGCAACTGGAACCCATGGTTACTTCTAATACCTCATTGCATGAAACAGCTTTTACCGTATCGGTTGATTTGATTGGACAGGGAACTACCACCGGAATCTCAGCCCAGGACAGGGCTAAAACTATACAGGCATTGGTAAATCCACATACAAAAGCATCGGAATTGGGAAGGCCCGGGCATATTTTTCCGTTACGGGCAAAACCAGGGGGTGTACTACGCAGAACTGGTCATACCGAAGCGGCAGTAGACCTGTCACGTTTAGCAGGCCTGGAGCCAGCAGGTGTGTTGGTAGAGGTGATGAATGAAGACGGAACCATGGCGCGTTTGCCCGAATTACTGGAAATAGCAAAAAAATTCAGCCTCAAGATCATTTCCATTAAGGACCTGATAGATTACCGTTTAAAAATCGATTCGCTGATCGAAGAATTGGTGAGGGTGGATATGCCTACCAAATACGGGCATTTTACTTTGGTGGCGTTTAAAGAAAAAATTACGGGAGCAGAACACCTGGCCTTGGTAAAAGGAACCTGGAACAAAGATGAAGCGGTTCTTACAAGGGTTCATAGCAGTTGTTTTACTGGCGATATCCTTGGAAGTTTCCGTTGCGATTGCGGCGAACAGTTACACAAAGCCATGTCCATGGTAGAAGAGGAAGGCAAGGGTATTATATTATATATGAACCAGGAAGGAAGGGGGATTGGATTGATAAATAAATTAAAAGCCTACAAACTGCAGGAAGAAGGCATGGACACCGTAGAAGCCAACCTGCACCTGGGTTTTGGTATGGACGAAAGGGATTATGGGGTAGGTGCGCAAATGTTACGTTACTTAGGTGCCACTAAACTGAAACTGATGAGTAACAACCCCCGCAAACGTGCTGGCTTAAAAGGGTATGGTTTGGAAATGGTAGAGATCGTGCCGATAGAAATGAACCCTAATTCACATAACCTGCGGTACCTTGAAACCAAGCGGGATAAATTGGGTCATGAGATTTTAGGAGAATAGGAATTTATTTTGAATGTTGAATTCTAAATGTTGAATGAGTTTAAGCAAACCCACATTTAAAATCCAACGTTCAAAATAAATATGATTACCGGTAATTAGTATGCCCCGGCTCGGCATCTTCTTTTTCTTTCTCTTTTTCGTAAGCCCGGATAATGGCTTTTACTAATTTATGGCGTACCACATCTTCTTCCGTTAATTCAATATGGGCAATGCCTTCAACATTCTTTAAAATGCGGGTAGATTTTTCAAGACCGCTGCGCATATTTCTGGGAAGGTCAACCTGGGTGGGGTCGCCGGTAATGATGGCTTTGGCATTGGCGCCAATACGGGTGAGGAACATTTTCAACTGCAGATCGTTGGTATTTTGTGCCTCATCCAGAATGATGAATGCGTTATCCAGGGTACGGCCGCGCATATAGGCCAGTGGGGCGATTTCGATGGTTCGGGTGCTCATATAATAACCAAGTTTATCCGCAGGGATCATATCATCCAGCGCATCATACAAAGGCCGTAAATAAGGATCAATCTTTTCTTTCAGATCACCGGGTAAAAAACCAAGGCTCTCACCTGCTTCTACCGCGGGCCTTGTTAGGATAATTTTTTTGACTAATTTATTTTTCAATGCCCTTACAGCCAATGCAACAGCTGTGTAGGTTTTACCGGTACCCGCTGGTCCGATGGCAAATACAATATCATTTCTGTCTACTGCCTGCACCATTTTTTTCTGGTTCTGTGTGCGGGCCCTTACCGTTTTACCATTTGGGCCGAATACCAGGATATCATTTGGATTTCTGTCAATGAAATTATCAACGGTTTCGGCATCATCTCCACCCAAAATCTGTTCAAAATAATTTTCACTCAGGTGGCCATTTCGTTCGAGGTACTGAATGATGAGGTCAATCTTTTCTTTTGCTGTTTCAATCTGTTCAGGGGCCCCGCTAAGTTTTAATTGTGTCCCGCGGGAGAGGATCTTTAAGAGTGGGAATTTCTTTTTCAGCAAATCTAATTTTCCGTTATTCACGCCAAAAAATTCAATGGGATTAACGGATGCGAGGTTAATGATAGTTTCAGTCAATCTGATACGGTTTAATGAGTTAAAAGAACTAAAAACTTCTATTTCAAATTTAATTGCATATCAACATTAAAACCTAACACTTCTTATACACAGATGTGGATAGTGAATTAGGGAGTTTTGGAAAAAACAACTGGAAAATTTCGGAATTGTTTTATTGATAGGATCATAAACTATGGTCTATTTCATAGTTTCTTTAAAGCAGCAATGGTAGCAGCAGGATCGGCAGATTTAAAAACCGTATTTCCTGCAACCAACACATCGGCACCGGCATGTACGATGGCTGCTGCATTACCCAGTGTTACGCCGCCATCAATTTCAATCAATGTAGGCAGGTTTTTTTCTTTGATCATGTGTTTAAGGGCACGGATTTTATCAATGGTATGGGGAATGAATTGTTGCCCCCCAAATCCAGGGTTAACACTCATGAGCAGCACCATATCTATATCATGCAGGATATCACTTAGCAAATGAACAGGTGTATGCGGGTTCAATGCCACGCCGGCCTTCATACCCAGGCTTTTTATCTGTTGCAGGTTGCGGTGTAAATGCGGACAGGCTTCTATATGTACGGTTAGGATATCGGCTCCGGCTTTTTTAAAAGCTTCGGCATATTTACCGGGCTCCTGTATCATCAAATGCACATCACAGATTTTGGTAGTGGCTTTGCGCACGAGTTCTATCACGGGGAACCCAAAACTGATATTGGGAACGAAACGCCCATCCATTACATCCAAATGAAACCAGTCGGCCTGGCTTGCATTCAGCATATCGCAATCTTTCTGAAGGTTCAGGAAATCGGCACTTAATAATGATGGGGCAATAATGGGCATTCTGTGTATTTTGGTATAGCGAAATTGAGCAATTTTATTTTTGCATGGGCATTTTATTTCACCCCCAATCTTTTCAATGCTTCGGCTGCTTCTTTCAGCTTCGGATCAAGCGTTACTGCTTTTTGATAATTGGCAATGGCTTCCGCATTATTATGCAAAGCCTCCTGGCATTTGCCCAACCAATAATAACCATCCGAATAGGTATTCTTTACCGTAACCACTGTTTGAAAAACCTGCAGGGCTTCGTTGATTTTTTTATTATCGTAATACAGAAATCCTTTTTCCATATAGGCTTCCATGTAGTTAAAATCATTATAAATACACTGGTTAAAAGCGGCAATGGCTTTTTGCTGATCTCCTGTTCTTGCATAATAAATCCCTGATATAAACTGGCAATGCGCCTCATATTCCCTGCCCATACGCAGGTTGCTTACCTGTTTGGTTAAGAGCAAAGCTTTTGGGTTTTTCTGCTCGGCCAATAAATTTGCTGCGGCCAGTAAAGCATCCGGTGCGGGATATACGCGGATGGCATATTTATAAGAACGAAGCGCACCCACCGTATCTTTTGTGGTTTCCTGTAACCTGGCCTTCCGGTACCATAGCCCATAATTCAGGCTGTCTTTTTGGATAAGGGAATCCATTTGCCGCATAGCCTGCCAGTAGGCCCCGATACTGTCCAGCATATCTACCAACTGCAAACGCAGGCCCATGCTATCGGGACTTTTGGTTACCTGTTTAAATAATTGTTGAATAGGGGCGGGCATCTCATATCTATGCAACGCATCAGGGGCATTTTTTTTTGGCTCTTCTTTACAGGCCAAAAACAATACTAACAGCAGGACTACACTCCATTGTTTCATATTGCAAAAATATGCTGATGGGTGATGTGCTGACAGTTTTTTGATAAATGACGGGATCTCTACCCTTAATTTTGCCGAATATTAACAGTTATGAAAAAAGTACTTCCTGTTAGCTTGTTGCTTTTGTGTATAAGTGCTGCTCTTTCGCAAACTAAAACTTTGGTGGCAGATTCTGTTTTGTTTGCCGGAGAAAGGCATTTTAAGAATATACAGCAATTAACCTTTGGTGGCGATAATGCCGAGGCTTACTGGAGTTATGATGGCAAGTACCTCATTTTCCAGCGAACCAATCCGAAAGAGGGGTTGAATTGCGACCAGATATTCATTGGTAAAGTCCCTGTAAAACCCGGTGAGAAGTTTACCTATAAAATGGTGAGCAGTGGTAAGGGCCGTACTTCCTGTTCTTATTTTTTACCTGATGGGAAACACATTATTTACGCATCTACACATAAAGGGGCCGATACCTGCCCACCCATACCCGACAGGTCAAAATACGGCAATAAATACATCTGGCCGGTCTTTGATAGTTATGATATTTTCATGGCAGATATTAATGGCAAGATCGTGAAACAATTAACAACTGCAAAAGGGTATGATGCCGAAGGGACTTTATCGCCCGATGGGAAAAAAATGATCTATTGCAGTGATAAAGACGGAGACCTTGATCTTTACATAATGGATATTGCCACAGGCAAAGAAAAAAGGATAACCCATACTTTAGGCTATGATGGGGGTGCATGGTTCAGTCCCGATGGTAAAAAAATTGTATGGAGGGCCAGCAGACCCACAACTGACGCTGAAGTAAAAGAATACAAAGAATTATTATTACAGGGACTAGTAGCTCCCACACATATGGAAGTGTGGGTAGCGGATGCGGATGGAAAAAACCCAAAGCAAATCACTTTTTTAGAACAGGCTAACTGGGCACCCAATTTTACGCCGGATAGTAAGCATATAGTTTTTTGCAGTAACCATGAATATAAAAGGGGCTTCCCTTTCAACATGTACCTGACGGATATTAACGGGAAAGGACTTGAAAAGATCAGTCGGGACAAAGGTTTTGATGCGTTTCCTATGTTCAGTCCGGATGGCAGAAAAATCGTATTTGCATCCAACCGGAATAATGGCGGCACACATGATACAAACCTTTTCATAGCGGATTGGGTGGAATAAATAGTAATTAGTTATTAATAATTATTAATTTGTAGCAAAACATAGTTCTATGCAAACAGGTCTTATACACTTACACAATTTTCTGCGTTGGGTAATTCTCATTTTATTGGTTATCTCAATCCTGAAAGCCTATTTAGGCTGGCAGGGCAGGAAGGTATTTGCTCCCGGTGATAAAAGGATATGGCTGTTTACAATGATAAGTGCACATACTACCTTACTATTGGGTTTATACCAGGTGGCATGGGGCCGCTATGGAATATTCAGTACCACTTTACCTGCGGGCACCAGTGTGATGAAGGACAAGTTCTTCCGTTTCTTTTGGGTAGAACACCCGGTAGGAATGATACTCGCCATT
>JAYTOS010000134.1:0-3820 GCA_043747705.1 Bacteroidota bacterium | reverse complement strand
GCTTCGTAATTCTGTTTCAGGTTACTGCCGAATACTACGGCAACTGTTTGCCAGAATGCGGCACTGATAAAACCTTTGTATTCATCAATGATTTCGTAACAGTTATTGCCAGTTTCACGGTAAATCAGTTTCATCAGTACTTTTCCCTGGTAGACAGATAAATTGGTTAACTTATCCGTAAAATCTTTCTTCAGTTCTTTTTCCCTTGATTTGATGATCGCTTTTCGTGCTTTTTTATCCGAAACATTTACCAGTTTTGAATTGATATCGTTCATCACACGGCTGGCTGCTTTCGCATAAGGATAGGTAACATACACTGCATTACGCAGCCTTGTCCAATCTGCCCAGTATTTTTTCATTTGGGGTGTTAACCGGGTGTACACCAAAACAGTGGGTAAATAACTATACGGAATCGTATCCCCCTGCGGTGTTACAAACGCATACACTTTCAACGTATCGTTTACACCATGCTGTTGCGCTGCTACCCTGTTGGCTATAGCAAAACCTGCGACGAAAAGCAGGGAAAGGATTATATTTTTTTGATAACGGTTCAATTGATTTAAAATTAGACACTTCTGCCCAACTTAATGCTGTCTGGCATAGAAAAGTAACCTTATCGGTTTGTTAAGATACGAGATGAACGCTTCGCCGGGATGTTTTTACCCGTTGGATAATAGACATAACTAAGCCCACCACCATCACCATCACCCCAAGCCAAAGTATATTGATCATGGGGAACTCATATACTTTCAATGTGATCAAATCGGTAATGGCCGAACTCTCTTTCACCCCTATTTCAAGCCGTCCGGTTTTCTGGTCAATTACTTTATTGAATTTCAATACCAGGCTCTGCGATTGAACAGTGTCTGTAATATTTCTGAAGGCCTCACCTTTCAGCGCAATACCCGGTTTTACTGGATAACGGCGGCCGTCTTTTGAGATCACGGTCATATCGAGGAATAAAGCGGTCTCATCCTCCGCATACTTGGTTTTCATTTCTGTGGGATTAACGGATACTTTGTTCAGTACCATCAACCCATTTCCATAAAATATGGTGTCGCCTGCTTTTACTTCCCTGTTCTTAAAGCTAACCGTGTCTTCATGGTTATTTTCCTGGAAAGAAGTGATGTACACAAATATATCCTTGTACCAATAATGTTTTGCGGCTGGATTGGCAGAAGGGCCTTCGCCTCCCTTATTTTGTTTGATTACGTCGGGGTATAATTTAAATTCTTCGCTGCCATTCTTGGCTTTAAAACTTATTTCAAAATAACGCTTTCGATCCCTTGTATTCAATGTATCTCCGATAAAGGTTACCATATATCTACCCATATCCGTAGGAATGGCCTTGAAAAGCGTAATATTTTCCGCCGGATCACCTACTGCATCTCTTTTCGCTTTGGGGTCGGCTCTTAAAGGTGTTACCCCTGTTGTATTCCAGCTTAACACTGTTTTCTTGCTTGATGAAATTAAAATACCCACCAGCACTAATCCAAAACCAATATGCGCTACTGATGCACCTGCCGCTTTTATCTTTCCTTTCATGCCTAACCATATATAAGAGGTATTAGCTACCACTGCATATACGGCGGCAAAAATGGCCAGATGTATCGCAAACAAAAAGCCGGGTCCTTTTTTATCATAACTCACGTGCCCGAACAAACTTATACAGAGGCTGATAATTACCGCCAGCAAAGTAGGGATCCATATTTTTTTTCCAAAGAATACTTTTGGCGTGTCTTTGTATTTTAAATATTGCGTGATAGCCGTTAATAACCCTATCACCACCGCCACAAAAACCTGTATCTGGTTGTAGGCAAATTCTTCATCTTCCGGGGGGGCGATTTTGGTGCCGAATAATTTATTGATAACAGGTGTTGATGTTTTGGCTATGATAACAATACCGGCCAAAAACAATACCAATGAACCAATGAACATCCAGAACTCGCGGCTGTAAGTATTTTCTTCTTTAACAATAGACGGAATATTTTTGTAATTCCAGAAGTAAAGAAACAATGCGGGTACAAAAAATACCAATAAAAACAACAGCAACTGCACATTCATCCCCAGGTCTGTAAAAGCATGTACAGAAGTATCGCCCAGGATACCGCTTCTGGTTAGGAAAGTGGAATATAATATCAAAGAAAAAGTAATGATATAAAAAAAATAGGTAGGCCGAAGTGAGTAACCACTATTTCGATAAATTAAATTGGTATGTAACCCGGCCACCAGTGTTAACCAAGGTACCAATGAGGCATTTTCCACAGGGTCCCATGCCCAGTAACCGCCGAATGATAAACTTTCGTAAGCCCATGCGGCACCCATCATTACCCCGGTGCCTAATACTGCTGCAGAAAAAGATGCCCATGGTAAGGCAGGTTTGATCCATTCATGTTTTTTACTCAGTAACCCGGCAATAGCATACGCAAATGGCACAATGGTAGAAGCAAATCCTAAAAACAAAACGGGTGGATGTATTACCATCCAGTAATTCTGTAATAAGGTATTCAATCCAGTTCCGTCTTTTACAAAACTTAAATAGTCAGGCCTGCTAAAAATCGGGGCCTCCATTTCGTTCCGCAATAAAGAAAAAGGACTGCTGCCTACTTTGGTACCGAAAAAATAAATACCTACCAGCATGGTTGCCAGACAAAATTGCGCGAAACTGATAACCATCATCACACCTGCTTCCCAATCTTTCGAACGCCAGATCAATATCCAGCCCAACACACAATGCCAGAAACTCCATAACATAAAACTACCTTCCTGTCCTTCCCAAAAACAGGCAAAAAGGTATTCAACCTGCAGGCTTTTATCGCTATGGGTATAGGCATACTTGTATTCGAACTGGTGGTGGGAAATAATATAATACAGTGTAGCAAAAAGAGTAATTACCGAAATGGTCTCAAGTAAAAAAGCGATACGGGCCAACCGTATCCAGCTTTGTTTATCGGAAATTGTCTGCAGACGCGAGGCCCTGAAATAAGCAATCGTAGCTACCAATGAAGCCATTAAAGAAAGTACCGCAAAAAAATGTCCGATTTGTCCTGGTAGTAAATGTTCGCCGATATAATTCATGTAAGTTGGATTCCGGGGATTTTGAAATGATTCAATCGGGAAATTTTGAGATCGGTCATTTAATTATAAAGTAAGCATGCTTTTAATAAGCAATCTCAACATCTGCTAATTCTAAAATCAGTTCACCGATGTCTGTAAGTCCTTCTTCATCGCCTTAGGGTCGTCTTTGTATTTCGACGGACATTTCAACAAAATATCCTTGCATTCAAAATGATCTCCCTGCACCCTTCCTTTCAACACAATACGGTCACTCTTTTCCATATCGGTGGGTTTATTGTTTCGGTAGATGACCTTAATACTGTTGCCAAGGGTATCTACTGCCGTAAAACTTAAATAGTTAGGGTTCTTCACTGCATCATATTCCAGGGGTTGTTGTTTATCTAATTTAGCAATCAGGTTAACAAATCTCCCCTCTTTCTGCCTGGCCGATGCAATGGTCTCATAAGTGGTCAGATCACCCGTATAACTAATCAATACCACAATGGCCGCTGCAATAAACAACAGGATTACAATATGCATTTTCTTCATTTGGCCGGTTTTACGCTGCAAAAGTAGTTCAAAAACAACATTTTATGGGAAGTTTATGACCAGTGGCTACGGGTTTCTACAAACTCCAAACTGCAAACTCCAAACTTTAAACTATTTTGCGCCCTGTCCGGAATTTTCAAGCAATCAACATGGCCGATTTATCGCAATTTGACCCCAATGCAGTGGGTAATCCCAACAACAATATTTTTGGCCT
>JAYTOS010000133.1:0-1909 GCA_043747705.1 Bacteroidota bacterium | reverse complement strand
GGCTCGCTCAAAGGAACCACCAGCTGCTCTTTTGTTTCTGTCTGCTGTGCTATGGTTCGTGCCGACAATACCATTGCGAGTAAAAAAATCATTCCAATTTTTATCGTTTTCATATCCGTTTTTTATGATTGTTTTTTAATATAAATATTGCCATTCATGGTTTCAAATTTGATTTTTGTACCACCCTTGCCGATCCTCATCTGGGTATCTTTGTTCAATTTATAAACAGTGCCATCCCCTTTCTTTTCCTGGTTTTTGGTAATGGTTGCCGGTAAAATTTCTGTGTCGGGAAAATCAGTATAAAATGCGCCGTTCATGCTTTTGAATTGCAGGTCGGCAGATAAATCAGGTTGATAGGTTACGGTTAGTTTGCCATTCAATGTATTATAAGAAGATGCCTCTGGCGGATTACTCAGGTAGTTAACCGTAAGGTTGCCGTTAATGGTATGGGCATCGGTTTTGCCTTTCGCGTTGGTTATAGTAATCGCCCCGTTTACATTATTCACCCGCAAAGTACCGGTTACATCTTTAACAGTAACGTCCCCATTATTTACCGTTGATACACGCAGGTTTATATTGAACGGAACTTTTACGGTAAACTCCAGGTTGCATCGGTATTCAATTCTTTTGTGGTCCTGCCAGTTGTCGCGGTCTTTCCAATCATGCGGGCGTGTATCCCATGGCTCAATCATATAAGCAGCCACGCTATCGCCAATTTGTTCAAAGCCAAGCTTTATTTCTTTTTTACCTTCTTCCAATATAGCAGTGGTTTTAGCGGAGATGGTTTTATCCACTTCAATCAATACTTTATCGCCCGCGTAGCCTTCTACTTTTATAAAGCCTTCCAAGTTATAAATGGTGAGCATGCTACCCGTTGTTTTTTGAATAGTGTATTGTTTGCTGATATGCTCTTTAAATTCTTCCGGATATTCTTTTTTGTAACGCTCACGCCGGACTTCCTGTTTTGTTTCTTGTTTGGATGCCTGCGAATATGCCGGTGTTTGGGCACAGGAGAGTGCCAGTCCCGCAATCAGCGGAATGAAGTCTAATTTCATATACATGTTTTTTTAGATGATAGCAGTAATGGTTTGTTCTATCTTACCCCTTACCGTATTATTGAGGTCTTTTTGCTGTAGTAATTTTTTGAATGAGTTAACAGACCGTTTTTCCTGGAGTTTCAACATCACGTCTGCAAGTGCCGATTGAACCAGGGGCGACTCCTGCTGAACAATAGACTTTACCAATCCTTCCCGTACAAAAGCATCTCCCGCGAAATTGGTGAGTGCTTCCAGTGTCATCAACCGTACATTAACATTGGGATCGTTATTCAGTGTACTTAACAAGGCTTCTGTTACCTGCCTGTTCACTGTTTTTTTTCCCTCCACATAACTTACCCCGCGGATACGTTCCGATGCGGATGGGTTTTCCAGTAACGATAACATCATCATCTGTTTCATTTCTTCCACCTGCGATGATAGTGTGGCTACCTGCTGTTTATTGGCATAGCCTGTACTTTGGTAATTTATCAGATAGCCCAATCCCAATCCCAACACTACTAAAACAATACTATACGCAGACTGGAACCTGGGTTGTGGCGTAAAAAGCTGGCGTATACCGGCTATAAAATTTTCTTTCGTGGTTTTGCGTTCTTCTAATGCCCCTTTATATGTATTGAGCATGGTTTGAAAGTTTACCCGCAAAGAAGCAGGTGGCTCCTGTGCCGGCACATCCCCCATAAGGTTCCATAGTTTTTGTACCGACCCAAATTCCTCACGGCACTCGGCGCATCCAGCAAGGTGCTGTTCCAATTCTATACGCCTTACTTCATCCGGCGGGTCGGTAAGCAGGCGTGTAAACTGGTCTTTATCGAATGAACATTTCATATTAATTCTTTACTATGCAATTGTAA
>JAYTOS010000132.1:0-4918 GCA_043747705.1 Bacteroidota bacterium | reverse complement strand
TGATCATGATCACACCATTACCCGCCTGCGAACCATACAAGGCACCTGCACTTGCACCCTTCAATACCGAAATACTTTCAACATCTTCCGGGTTAAGTTGTGATAAGAGATTTCCAAAATCAACACCATTTTTATTTGTGATATCTGCTTTCCCTAATGGAATACCATCAATGATATACAATGGCTGGCTGTTAACCGTAGAATTGGGAAGGCTTAAACTGGTAGCTCCACGGATAGTAACAAATACCGAACCTGCAGGGTCTGTACTAGCCTGCGTAAAGTTAACGCCACTCATTCTGCCATCTAATGACTTGACTAGGTTGGAACTTCCGCCATTGGTAAGTTCAGCACCTTTTACATCAGCTATTGAATAACCTAATGAACGTTTTTTCCTGGTAATACCCAGTGCTGTTACTACCACATCATTTAATGCAGCAGTTTCAGATCTGAGGCTGATATTGATCCGTTTGTTTCCACTCAATCTGATCTGCTGCGAAGCAAACCCAACAGAGCTGAACACGAGTGTTGACCTAAGATTGGGAACAGTGATACTGAATGTACCTTTCTCTTTAGAAACAGCTACCGACCCGTTCTCATTAACTTTTATCGTAACGCCTTCCAGCACTTTACCGTTCTCATCTGTAATTATCCCAGTAATGGTTGTATCAACTATAGCCGCTTCAGCAATAGGATTCATTTTTCTTGCATCTTCCGGTTTTACGGGCTGGGGTTTATTAGGAAACAGAACGATCTGCCCATTCACTTCTTTATAACCGATAGCGAACGGCGGGAGAATATCATCCAATAACATTTTAAGCTTTTTATTGTCAGCAGTATACGTAATAAGGTTATCGACATCAATGGATTTTGAGCTGTAGTTAAACCTGGCATGCGTTTGTTTTTCAATAAGTTGAATTACCTTATACAATTCAACATTGATGATCTTTAAACTGATCGGTTTATCTAAAACCGACTGAGCTTCAATTTTATTTGCAAACAGGCAGGAAGAAAATACGATGGACAGCAGGTATTGGGCAATCGTAAACTTCATGGCAATAAAGATTGAAGCAATGAAAAGTTGCTTTTTTTTCATAATTTTAAACAGTTTTGGTCGTTTAATAGTCTTTTACGGGCAAAATCAGAATACTGAAAAGTTTTTCGAAAACCGGTGATGTTCGAGCATTACCGGTTTTTTTTGGTTACTTCATAAGATTATTTTTAGTTAGAAATAAGTATGTTCGTTAGTTACATCCTTTACCGCTGATCAGAATTTTTGTTCCGTTTACCTCATAGGTTGCGCCGATTGCCAGACAAATAATATGAAGCTTCTCCAACATTTCCTGTGTTGACACATCCCCGGTAAAGTCGCATTTATAAATATTCTCGTTATCAGTAATCAGTTCTATCCCATAAACAGATTCGAGCAGGGAAAATACCTGTTTGATAGTAGTTGCTTTCTGAAACATGAAGGGTTCTGCGAACCTTCCCCCTTTGATCATTTTATCTAATTCACCAGAACCAACCAGTGGGCGGATACTATCGGCGAGTGTAGTAGCAAAATCATGCCGCACAATACTATACATTGCTTTTTGGTTAGGCTTCAGGATCACACTTTTCACTACCATACCGGAGGCACCGTTTACCGCCAGGTGCTTGTTCTCAAATACCTGAACCCGTCCCGTTTTTACAGATACTTCTACATCCTTGGTACGTTTGTTTGTCTTAATCGTAAAAGAAGTACCCAGTACCCTGGTAACAATATTGTTATAATAAACCAGGAAAGGTTTTCCCGGATTTTTAGCAACCTCGAAGAAAGCCTCCCCTGTCAGAAACACTTCTCTTTTATCATTAGTAAAATGTATAGGGAAGCTTAATGAGGAATGCGGCGCCAGCTTAACCATACTTCCATCTTCCAATGGTAATTCAAGCGGGTTGTCGGTATTATTTGTTGTGGTGAGGCTGTTTTCAGGAATAGCCAGTTCAAAGGCAGTTTGTACTTTTTTATCAGAGGACTTGAAATAGAAAAATACAGCACTCAACGCAACCAGCAGGAAAATGGCTGCAACAGAAAACTGCTGATATAAACGGTGTCTGCCGGAACTTACAAAAAGCCGGTTAGTCCTTTCTCCAGAAGCCAGTATTTTCAGCATCATCGCAGTTGAGGTGCCGGGAGGCAATTCTTCTTCTGTAAAACGGCCGGAAGCGAAATCGTCTTCGATCATTTCTGCCAGAACATCTTCTGCATTTCCGGCGGAAGTAATTTTAAATAATTCATCCTGTTCAGCAGCACTGATATTGCCATCCAGATACTTTTTCAGTAATTCAGTATATCTCAGTTTATCAGGCATAAAAGGTTATCGTTATTAAATGATGATCCGATCTGTTTTTTAAGCGGAACAACTCCTGCCATTGCCCTGATCGTTTCCAAAAAAAACTTCCAGTTATATTACTATACAAGCCAGATAAGCACAAGGAGTACAAAGTGAAGAAATATTTTTTTCCATGAAAAATACTGGTACTTTTTCATAATCCGATATATAAAAAAGCTATACCTTTTTTCAAAATTGCACCTTTATGAGAAGATTATTACTGTCTTTTTTTTTCGCTGTTACAGTATTCAACGGACTTTCGGCCCAGTTGATGCTGTCAAAAACACCGGTTATTTCTGAATCATTGATCTTTCCTTCGCAGCAACAGCATGTACACGGAAGCAGTCTCGTATGTTTACCAAACGGCGATTTTTTAGCAGCCTGGTTCCAGGGAAGCGGTGAACGGAAATCAGATGATGTAAAGATCATGGGTGCAAAAATGGTAAAAGGCAGTAAACAATGGTCAGAACCCTTTCTCCTGGCAGACACACCCGATATACCCGATTGTAACCCGGTACTTTTTCTGAACAGTAAGGGGAAACTATTTTTGGTGTGGATAGCTGTACAAGCCAATCGCTGGGAATATTCTATCCTCAGGGTAAGAACTACTACAGACTATTTAAAGAGCGGGGCACCCCTTTGGTCGTGGCAGGATAATATATTATTGAAACCGGATGACCGTTTTGCAACAGAGACCGAATTGAAATTTAAAGACCTTCCCCACCAGCAAACAGGCTCATCAGAATTTGCCCCTGCGTATGATAATATGATCATTGAAGCAAGTCGCGATCTGCGAAAAAGGAGCATTGGGTGGATGACCAGAATAAAACCTTTGCTACTTGAGAACGGAAGGATCCTGCTGCCTTTATATTCTGATGGATTCAGTTTTTCCATGATGGCCATATCCAATGATGATGGCGAATCCTGGCATCCAAGTTTGCCTGTTATCTCCCGTGGCGGTATTCAACCCGCACTCGCAAAAAAAAAGAACGGAAATATTATTGCCTATATGCGGGACAATGGCGATTCTCCAGCCCGTGTCCAGATCAGCGAATCCGGCGATAAAGGAGAAAGCTGGACAGCCGCCGTTAAATCCGATATCCCAAATGCCGGCAGCAGTGTGGAACTGCTTTGCTTAAAAGATAGCAGGTGGGCATTTATCGGGAATGATGTGGAAGATGGCCGTTACCGTTTATGCCTGTATTTTTCAGAAGATGAAGGCAAGAGCTGGAAATACAAAACCTATCTTGAAAAAACAGATCCCGGAAAAGGCAGTTTCTCTTATCCTTCCTTGATACAGACAGAAGATGAAATCATTCATATCACGTATTCCTATCAATCGGAAGACAAAAAACAGTCTATCAAATATGTGGCAGTAAACCCTACCCAGTTTTAATCAGATATGAGCTTACAATGTAACATCAACTCACAAAATCATTTTCCAATATTTTTTATTCACTCATTTTATAACCCTGCATTAAATCATTACAATTATGGAGTCAAGTTTTCTCTCGGCGGTATTATTACCTGTTGCCTTGGCCATTATCATGATGGGATTAGGGCTTTCCCTTATTCTCGATGATTTTAAACGGATACTGGTCTATCCAAAAGCGGTGTTCATAGGCCTTTTTTGCCAGATCCTTGTCCTGCCCACTGCCTGTTTCTTTATTGCAAAAGCCTTTGTCCTTCCACCTGAACTGGCAGTTGGATTAATGCTACTGTCTGCCGCACCGGGAGGCCCAACCGCCAATTTATACAGCCATATTGCCAAAGGCGATGTTGCTTTAAACATTTCGCTTACGGCGGTGAACAGTATTGTTTCCATTTTTACAATCCCACTCATTGTCAATTTTGCCATATCCAGTTTTCTGAATTCTAACCAGGCGGTTCCCTTACAATTTAAGAAGGTATTAGAAGTTTGTATCATGGTTATTTTACCTGTAGCCATTGGAATGCTCACACGTGCAAAAGCGCCTGCCATTGCCGTAAAGCTGGATAAACCTGTAAAGATAACATCCGCATTATTTCTGGCGCTCGTGATCGTGCTTACCGTATTGAAAGAAAGAAATCATATTCTGCACGATTTTGAACAGGTAGGCTTGGCTGCACTGGTGCTGAATGTGTTAAGCATGGGCGTTGGCTATTTTGTTCCAAGAATCTTCAATCTTGGAAAGAAACAGGCGATTGCCATTGGGATGGAAATAGGTATTCACAACGGAACCCTGGCAATCTATATCGCTTTAACTGTGATGGGAAACAGTACCATGAGTATCCCTCCGGTTATTTATAGCCTGATCATGTTCTTTACTGCTGCCGCTTTTGGTTATATTGTTAATGCAGGCAGTAAAAAAGAATCAGGTACTTCCTGAAATATATCGACAGAGTTTTTTGTAGCCCCCCTGTAAGATTGAGTATGACGAACCTTTTATTCCTCTCAATTGAGGCAGCTATTTTTTTTTTGGCGGGGTTTTTATATTAACAGTTTGCAGCTGATGCTTTAGTAGCAGTTGGTTTTGCTCTGCTGCCAAAGGGCTGCTTAATGAACGCTT
>JAYTOS010000131.1:0-3669 GCA_043747705.1 Bacteroidota bacterium | reverse complement strand
TTCAATACTAAGTTACAAATATCCTATCCCCGAAAGGATTATTTCAGAAACCGGCAAAATTTAAGGTTTCATTAGTCTTAATATATTCCCACATCACTCATATCTCCGCGAAAACCCAGAGAGGGAAGTTATCGCAGCGGATTCATATACTTAAATTGCTTTTGCAAACGACAGGAGGTCATTAAACCGAAGATCGATCAGTGGGTCGGGGTAGGGGGTTTCAGGATGTGTGGTGGCCAAAAAAACGGTGTACATACCCGCATTTCGTCCAAAACCCATATCGCTGATACGGTTTCCGACGATGATGCTTTGGGGTAATTCAATTTCTTCAAAATCATGTTTTGCCTGGTAGGCCATACCGGGGTTGGGTTTCCGGTTGGGAGAATCATCAGCCACGTCGGTACAATAATATACTTTGTCAATTTTGCCACCTGTTTTTTCAATCGCCGATAACATATTGGAATGGATATTGCTAAGGTCTGCAAGCGACATCAAACCTTTGCCTACACCTTTTTGGTTGGTGGTAACAACGATCCTTTCAAAATGCTTCGACAGGATGGCCATTGCTTCCAGTGTTGTGTTATAAAAACGAAACTCGTTCCAGTCGCGGATATAGTCATTGTCTTTATCGTGGTTGATCACACCATCCCGGTCTAAAAATAATGTCCAGTTTTTATCTATGTTTTTTAAGTCAAGCATGTTACGCAATTAATTCTGTTTGTGCTTTCAAATAATCTTCGGGTATGCCAATATCAATAAAATAGCCATCCTGGATTACTCCGAATATTTTTCTACTGGTATATAATTTTTGGAGATAATCTGTTTCGAATGAAAATTTCCCAGGTAATCCTTCATGCAAGAACGCTTCAGTATTCAGAATATATACACCGCCATTAATCAAACCTTTTTGGTAGAATTGTTTTTCTTTAAACAAGGCAATTGTTTGATCAGCATGTAATTCTACAACACCATACCTGTCAAAATTTTCCATAGCCTTTAGTGCCAGTGTGCAATCTGCTGTATGCGAAAAATGAAAAGAAGCCTGCTTTGCAAGATCTATTTTAAAAATACTGTCACCGTTCACCACTACTATATTTTTTTCGGAAGTATGCCTGCATGCAAATTGAATGGCTCCGCCTGTTCCCAATGGTTCGGTCTCAATCACTACCTGGTAATTTTTATCCCGCAAACTGGTTGAGAGAAAATGGGTGAATGCTTCAGATTTATAACCCAATGAAAAAATAAACTTTTCAATCCCTTGCTTTTGTAAATGCTCAATCACAAAAGCAACAAATGGTTTACCGTTTACCGGGGCCATGCATTTGGGAAGGTCAGGCACAGCACCACGCAACCTTGTGCCCAGGCCACCTGCAAGCACTATGGCTTCTTTTAACTGCATTAGCCGAATATTTTTGCTTCCACCAGTTCGCAAATAATATGGCCAACCAATATATGGCTCTCCTGAATTCTTGGGGTATCTGTTGAGGGAACGTTTAACAGGTAATCACAGGCATCTTTCATTTTTCCGCCACTGGCACCGGTAAAACCAATCGTTACCACTCCTTTTTCCTTAGCTGTTGCAAATGCATTCAGGATATTTTTTGAATTACCAGAAGTACTCAATCCCACCAATACATCACCTTTCACACAGGTGCCATCCACAATCCTTGAATAGATAACATCATAACTATAATCATTGGCCACTGCGGTCAGGTAAGAACTGTTGCAGTGCAACGCTTCAGAAGGCAACGCTTTTCTGTCTATATAAAATCTACCGGAAAATTCGGCTGCTAAATGCTGTGCATCAGCGGCACTGCCGCCATTACCACAAAATAAAACTTTATTCCCTTTTTGAAAAGCGGTAGTTATCACTTGAATAACAGATTCGATTTTTTGTTGAAAATGTTCATCGGCCAGTAACTGGCTCTTTACTTCGATTGAAGCAGCTATAATTGACGAAATTTTTGTTTTCATATTTCTATTGAATTGTCCAGCTTGTTAAACCATGTTGTGTAAACTGATAGGGGTTAACCCTGCCCCCAAAGGTATTCAAGGTTTCGATAACCTGGTAACGGGTATTTTTAGGGCAGTAAAATATCATAAAGCCACCTCCCCCTGCACCGCTGATCTTGCCGCCGGTAGCACCGGATTTTTTAACTGCTTCATATATTTCTTCGATACTGCTGTTTGAGATATTAGCTGCCATATTTTTTTTCTGCCTGAATCCATAATCTAATATTTCTCCTATCTCATCCAGCCTGCCAACCAGCAAAGCTTCTTTCATCATTTTTGCCTGTTCCTTTAACTGGTGCATGGCATCGATGCTCTTGGCATTCTTTTCATTTACATTCCGTTGCTGCTCCATAATAATGGCAGCCGATTCACGGGTAGTAGATGTAAAATACAGTACCAGATTGTTCTCCAGCTCATTCAGGTAATCCTGCCTTATCCTTAGCGGGTTTACAATTACTTTATCATTAGCAGAAAATTCCATGAAATTAAAACCGCCAAAAGTAGCTGCATATTGGTCCTGCCTGCCACCTGCCAGTTGCAGGTCATTCCGTTCAATTTCATACGCATAATGGGCAATATCATAATCCCCCAAAGGCAATTTCAACATCTCGGCAAAAGCACCGATAATGGCAACCACCAGGGTAGAAGAAGTTCCCAAACCGCTACCCGCAGGGGCATCTACAAAAGTGGATAATTTAAAACCGTTCATTTGAAAAGGATGGTCTTTCTGGATACGGTTATAAACCCCTTTCAATAAATCCAGTTTGCCATTGATGGGTAATTCTTCCGCCCAGTTAAAATGCTGTGTTTCTTTTTGATCTACGGATTGGATGATGATATTATTTTCATCGCGCGATTCAATGGTTGCATGTGCATGAAGCGATAAAGTGGCATTCAGGATGGCCCCGCCAAACTGGTCGCTGTAAGGACTCACATCAGTTCCGCCACCGGCCAATCCAATTCGTAAAGGTGCTTTGCTGCGATAGATCATTGATTGAAAATAATTTTATCGGGATTCACCCGCCAATTGCAGGATAGCTTCGGCTAATTTATGCCAGCTATACTTCTTTTTCTCTTCGCGAAGATGCGGTAAAAAAAAGTTTTCACCTAATTCATACAACCGTAGTATACCGGTAGCAACGCTTAGGGCATCAGGCTCCACAACAACACCTACCTCGCCATCCGGCACAAGATCAGGCAACCCGCCCACATTGGTTACCAGCATGGGTTTCTCAAAATGATAGGCGAGGGGTGTAACGCCGCTTTGTGTGGCATTTCTATAAGGTTGTATAACAAAATCGGCAGCACTTAAATAATAGCGAACTTCGCTGTCAGCAATAAAATCAGTTCGCAGAATGAGGTGTGAAGCAATACCCAATTTAGCGATCATCTCATCAAACTCTTTCCTGTCTTCATAAAATTCTCCCGCTACCAATAGTTTAATATTTGATTGCCGGATACGTTCGTCATTCATCGCTTCCAGCAAAATATCCAATCCTTTATATTTTCTGATGAAGCCAAAAAATAAAATGATCTTTTCATTTTCCGGTAAAGAAAGTTTTATCCTTGCTTCTTTTTTTGAAACTGCTTCCCCAAAATTGTCGTACAAAGGATGTACGATTTGTTGCGCAGGTTTTGTAGTGAAGGCGGATAAGT
>JAYTOS010000130.1:0-2942 GCA_043747705.1 Bacteroidota bacterium | reverse complement strand
ATTTCAGAAACGCCATCCTGATAAGAAGAATATGATGATCCTGAAAGTATTTGAAAAAGTGGTACAGAATTTCATGGAATTTTTAAAGGAGATCAATCACAGGCGTAATCAATATGAAACCAGTTTGTACAGCAGTAACAGCAATGAAGATTTGCTGAACCTGATGCGGATACAAAAAAGCCTTGTCTACTTTGTAACCGGCCTCCGCAGTAATGAAATGCTAATGATGAAATTAGAAAGAACTAATTTTTTAAGCCTGAATGAAGAAGAAAGGGAATTTTTACAGGATCTGATTGTTGATACCAGCCAGGCATTGGAAATGGCTAATATTTACACAAATATTTTGAGCAGCACAATGGATGCATTTGCGAGCATCATTAGTAACAACCTGAATAGTGTAATGAAACGTTTAACCTCCATTACCATTATTCTTTCTTTACCTATTCTTGTCACCAGTATTTATGGTATGAATGTAGAAATTCCCTACATGCGTTCCAATCATGCTTTTTATATACCGGTGATCATTTCTTTGATTGTCTCTGTCATCATCGGATGGTATTTCATGAAGAAAAAATGGTTTTAAGCATGCCGTTATTTAATGTAAGGGTTTACGGAATACTATTTGATAAGGATAACCGCTTATTGGTAAGTGATGAATTTATCCGTGGCAGTTATTTTACAAAACTTCCCGGCGGCGGATTGGAATTAGGTGAAGGAACCCGGGATTGCCTGAAAAGGGAATTCATGGAAGAAACCGGGCTTACGGTAGAAGTTGGTGACCATATTTATACTACTGATTTTTTTCAGATCTCGGCTTTCAATAACAAAGACCAGATCATCTCCATTTATTATTTTGTAAAAACAGGAGAGCCTATTCTTCTACCGGTTAAAACAAAACCCTTCGATTTCTCACCCGGTCAAACCGCTGATCCAAATGGTGAAAGCGAAGTATTCCGTTGGATTAATTGGGATGAGGTTCATGAAGATATCATGTCACTTCCCATAGATAAAGTAGTGATCGGGATGATCCGAAACAAAAGCTGAACAATGGTCACATCACCTTTAGCAACTCACAACTACTACCCCAGTAACTAAAACTTATATTGGAAGGCTATCTGCCAGTAAGTGCTCAGCCCAGATCCTGCTGCACTACCCACGGGTAAATAAAAACTCAATTCAGGGCGCATGGTAAAAGCACCTATCTCCATAGAAGATTCTATACCTAATTCTATATTTGTGAGGTCAAAAGTTTTACCCTGCGTAGTGGTTGTTGTGGTAGTGGAACCGCTGCTGCCAGACCTGCCCCTTCCGCTATTCGACCCTGCTCCTTTCTTAAAGTATTTTCCTGAGTTGGATCCCTTGCCAATATACTTGGTGGTATTTAAAAAAGAAAAATAGTCGTTGGTACCAGCATTAAGTGATAAGGAAGGCGAAGCAGAAAAACTTACATCACCACTGTCCCAATCAAAAGAATGACTCACACCAGCAGAAATACCCATATCATAGACAGAAGCGGAAGGCGATACCGATGTATTGGTTCCAAAGCCAATTCCTGCGGATATTGCAGGTCGTAACCAGGGTTTCTTATACATAAATGATGAGTATACCTCATTAGTTAGCGGGCTGTATGGAACACTTTTATTCCCGGTAAAAAAATAATGGGAAAAAGTAACGGCATAACTGAACGCGGGTTTGTCGTATTGAGAAATACCCACGCTTACTGCATGCATATACAGACCGGGTGTTGCACCGCCAAAAACAAATCGGGGTGAATAACTGAATCCAAGCCCGCTTTTATGACTGATAGAAACAGCGGGTGCCATTGACAGCGAGTTGGAAAATCCGGTATCGGTACCTGTTATTTTATAAGTAGAAGCTATACCTACATCAAGCCCCACTGAAAAATGCCAGGCTTTGGCACTGTCCTGGGCACTAAGAGAAAAAAAAGATAGCAGTAAAATAAAAAACAGGTAAGTTTTTTTCATGCGGATTTTAATTTTTTAAACAATCAGGTAAGAATGGCAAAAGTACTCCTATTATCAATGATACTGATACAAATATCATTCCTACCCTGCAGTTGGTATGTTCAGAAATCCATCTTCAGTCTTACCCATGGCGGCTAATTTCATCTTACGGGCGGTATCGTGCCCTACATATTTTTCAATTTGTTTTTCTAAAAGATAAATTAATGGGGTAAGTACAATTGCCATGGTGAACTTATACATATAGTTTACAAGACAAATAGCCAGCACCAGTTGCCAGTTCCAGCCGTTACCGATTTTAAAAGCGATAAATAATACTACGAAACTATCTACCAGTTGCGATACAAGGGTAGATCCGGTAGCACGCAGCCACATCCATTTTTCGCCGGTTACCTTTTTTATTTTATGGAATACGGTCACATCTACTATCTGGCTAATCAGGAAAGCTGTAAGGCTACCCAGTATGATCCACATACCCTGTCCGAAAATACTACCGAAAGCATCCTGCATATTGGGTATCCCGTTTTGTTGTTTGGAAGTAATCCAAAAATCGGCCGGGGCAATTTTCATCGCAGCGTAAAACATGAGGAACGCATAAGAGATCAAAGCGATGGCCGTATAACTAATCCTGCGAACAGCCTTCGGGCCATAATATTCATTTACAATATCTGTGATAATAAATTCCAATGGCCATAACAAAACCCCACAGGTAAGGTTAAAGGATAACCCGGATTGGCCAAAAATGGTAAAATTAGAAGGCTGCAACCCAAGGAATTTTTCCAATGAAAAAATCTTACCACCAATACATTCAGCAATCAATGCATTGGCCACAAAAAAAGCGGTAATGAACAGGAATAGCTTTGTCGGCCTATCCTTTAAAATAGAATGGATCATGAGGGAAGTATGAAATGAACAAAGAATTGCAATATCAGAAACAGGAAATTAACCACTACCAGCCAA
>JAYTOS010000129.1:0-1446 GCA_043747705.1 Bacteroidota bacterium | reverse complement strand
TGTATTGTATTGCAATATAGATGGCTTGGTATATGCAGGTTCGGAAGGTAATGGGCTTTTTGTGTATGATCCCTTTCATAACAGACTGGATCATATCATCCTGGATGGTTCCAAACCCGATAGCTGGGCAGACCGGAGGTTTAATACCGTAAAGAGTTTGGCAACTCATGCCACGGATACCAACAAACTCTGGATCGGCAGCTATCATGGCATTTACCTGTTTGATAAAAAAAAGAAAACATTTGAACAACGATTTGAAGTAACAAATCCCGGGCATTACCTTCCTGGTGCTGCAACAGGCGAACATTATGATATCCAGAAAATGGACGTAGAGAATGATTCTACTATCTGGTTTAATTCATGGGCGGGAGGTTTTGGGAAATACAATACCCATACCGGGAAAGTGAAATTATTCCTTCACGGGGCAAGACTTAAAACTACGGAGCGTTATATCGGCTATGTCATTCCCAAATTTGCCAGGCTTTCGACGGGCAAATTTTTACTGGGGATATATGATTATAAAACAGCCCTGTTTGATAGTCAAACAGAAGAAGTGCAATATTTTTCTGTTACCAATAATGATTATAGCCAGGAACAAACCCGTTTTGTAACCAATGACAGGCAGGGGAATGTATGGCTGCTGCAGCGGGGCTTATTGTATATTGCTGTTCCGGGTCATATTCAGTTGCAGACAGTGAAAATTCCCAATACAAACAAGATCAGCATCCCGCAATTACGGGATATTTATTTTGACAAAGCGACGAATTATTTTTACGGATCTTTTTTCTATGGTGCCGGGGTGCATGTATTTGACACAAACTTTCACTTAGTTAAAATTATCCCTGTTCCGCAGATAAACAATTTTTATACTTATAACGCAGGGATAGCCAACAAACTTACAAAGGACAGCAGCGGCCGTTTTTGGACAGCCGGGCCGGAAAATTATGTCTTACCACCGGGAGGTAAACAGTTTCTGCCTTTAGAAAAAGTTCTTCCTTCATTAAAGTGGACAAAAACAAAGGATGGTTTTTTAGATGTACTAACAACAAAAAACGGCGATATTCTTTATAAAGATAATGACGGTGTCATTTATCGTATCCGGCACCAGACGTTACAGGCTGATACTATAAAAGCACCGGTGATAAAATCAGAAGGCGTTGAAATAAAAGGTACTTCTCAATGGTATGATGCGGAAAGAAATTTTATTTATTTTGTAAAAAGCACGGGCATAGCCAGGTACAACCTGGACAATAACCAAACGGTTATTATTTCTCATCAATCCTTATTTGGCAATTTGCCACTTTATTCCGGGATTTGCATGTCGGCACTTGACGCAGATGGTCGTATCTGGTTTATGATACCTCATTATGGTATTCGCATCATAAACCCGGAAACACTTTATTGTGAAGATTCTATTCAGTATGGAACAAGGGGCCTGATAAAAGG
>JAYTOS010000128.1:0-4370 GCA_043747705.1 Bacteroidota bacterium | reverse complement strand
CGCATGGTGTGCTTTTAATATGACCATGGGTGCCGCAGCTTCAAAACCTACACGGCCTTTGATGCCGATAATGGTATCGCCTACATGGATATCCCTTCCCAAACCATAAGGCCCGGCTAATGTTTGTAAATATTGAATGGCTTCTGTGGGATGCCGGAATAATTGATCATTGATGGATGTCAATTCTCCTTTTACAAATCCGAGTTTTACTTCTTCTGTTCCTGTTTTGGTTACCTGGGTAGGCCATGCTTCTTCCGGCAGGATACCTTTGGATTGCAGGGTTTCTTTACCCCCAACACTGGTACCCCATAAACCTTTATTGATTGAATAGGCAGCTTTTTCGAAATTCATAGCCACCCCTTTTGCTTTCAGGTACGCGGTCTCTTCTTCGCGGCTCAGTTGAAGATCGCGTATCGGTGTAATGATTTCAACACCAGGTATCATGATATTGAAAATCATATCAAACCTTACCTGGTCATTACCTGCACCCGTACTCCCATGCACGACGGCTTTTGCTTTTAATTTTTTTGCATGCTCGGCAATATGCAATGCCTGGCTCAACCGTTCAGCACTTACGCTCAGTGGATATGTGTTATTCTTCAGCACATTTCCATATACCAGGTATTTGATAATGCTGTCGTAATAGCTTTTTACCGCATTTACTGCAGTATGTGTTTTTACACCTAATGTATACGCGTGTTTTTCTATTTGCACCAGTTCTTCTTCACTGAATCCGCCTGTATTTACAATTACGCTATGCACTTCATACCCCTTTTCGTCTGTGAGGTATTTTACGCAATAAGAAGTGTCTAATCCACCACTAAATCCGAGTACAACGGCATCCCCTGCAACGAGGGCTGTGTTTCTATAACTATTTGTCTGATCTGTTTTCATTTGTTACTGTTCTTTTCTATAATAATTTTCTCTTCATTTGTTCTTCGCTTAGCCATGGGGCTTACAGGTTAAAGAAAGAATGAAACAAGGATTTCAGTTTACCACCGTTTCCTCCGCCATTTTCTTTCTTACGGAAGAATTGCAATAATTTACTTTGCTTAATTTTCATAAAACGCTCATACAGTTTTGAATTCTGCTTGAACTCTTCAGAAGTTTCAACCGGTTCAAAATGATCGGCAGGATCGTATAACATGGCAGTACACATACAATTCTTCCGGTCTTTACTCATTAAAATATCATAATTCACACAGCTCTTGCATCCCGCCCAAAATTCTTCATCATCAGTAAGCTCACTGTAGGTAACCGGCTCGTAACCAAGGTCGCTGTTGATTTTCATAACTGCCAATCCGGTGGTAAGACCGAATATTTTCGCGCCCGGATATCTTTGTCTCGATAAATTAAAAATGGTTTGTTTGATTTTTTTCGCAATGCCGCTTTTCCTGAAATCAGGTGCAACAATCAGTCCGCTGTTGGCTACAAACTCTTCATGACCCCATACTTCTATATAGCAAAAACCTACCCAGCTGCCATCGGGCATAACTGCAATTACTGCTTTACCTTCTTCCATTTTCTGGGCCACATATTCGGGACTGCGTTTGGCAATACCTGTTCCGCGGGCTTTTGCAGAAGCCTCCATTTCATCTGTTATGGTTTGTGCGTAATGCGTGTCGCCACCATTCGCTACACGAACAATAATATTATCTTCCAACTTGTACTGATTAATAGAGTGAAAAAGAGAAAACACGGACGTGTTTTAAAGTCTATTCCGGGAGTATGTTCACTGATAGGGGCAAGTGCCAGTTGCTCGTCCTATCAGAAACCACGTCGAGGTCGCGGGAGAACGTTAGCAGCAGGCATTATTGAATACAATGATTCAAAGGCGTTTGCCTGATAAAAATGAATATGGTTTGACGTTTGCTTCACTGATATGTATATATAAAAAATATATGAGGTGTAAAAGTATAACAGTTTACCATAAGTGTGTAACTTTTTTTATGAAAGTTTGGTTAATCATAATACAGTTCTGTGTATGTAAAAGTCCGCTCACAACCAGTGAACGAACTTTTCTATACGCGAATGCTATTTTTACTATCGGGTGTTAGTTAATTATCTCTGTGAATACCACCGAATCCACCGCCGCCTTGTCTGCCACCTTCTCCGCCGAACATACCCCGCATCATTTGGTTCTGACCGCCTCTCTGCTGTTGCTGTTTTCCACCAAATGCACGAAGATTGTAAGTAAAGGTTAACATGAAATAGCGGGTAAGGTTATTTGATATGGTGTTAACGGTCTGGTTAGCACTGGCAGAACTGCTTACGGCAACGTTTTGCTTCAGCACATCAAAACAACTTAAACGTAGTTCACCCGCTTTGTTTTTCAGGAACTGCTTGGCAATAGAAGGTGTTATCAGGAAAACCGTGGTATTGTATCCCGGGGGGCGATTTCCGTAATGTGTGTAATCAAAATCACTGGCTACTATCCAGCCATTATTTGAATAGGCTGTGAAATCTGCAGCCAGGCTCTGTGTTGTATAATTTGTATTCTGACTTTGCGAGAGCGAATTGCGTATAGGATTATATGAAAATGATGTACTCAGGTTCATGTCAAAATTATTCTTCAGGTTAGTAGTCCATTTTACTGTTTCAGTAAGAATGGTGCTTTGTGTTGCATTACTGATATTGTTTAGCAAAGACTGGCTCCGGTTGTAATTAATATTTGTTTGCAGGTTCAGGTTAGATTTAGGCTTTTTTAATGCTAATCCATAATTAAAATAACCCGACAGGTTATAGCTGCCACCCATATTTACATAAGTAGTTGTTTTTCCACCATTGCCACTGGCATTCTGGGTGATAGAACTTACAATATCATTTGAGGTAATGCTGGCATTTACAGTTGCAAAAATAACACGCTGTGTAAACGGATCGAAAGAAGAAAACAATAAACGCAGGCTATTGTTGAACTGTGGTTTCAGATTAGGGTTACCCACCTGGAAATTAATGGAATCAGAGGTTGTAACAACAGGCTGCAATTGTGAGGTGCTGGGCTGTGAGGTTCTTCCGTTATAAAATATACGGAGACTTTTAGCCCTTGTAAAATTATATGTAAAGTTCGCTGTTGGGGTAAGATTTACATAATTACGTTTAACAATCACATTTTTGGTGGTATTGTTACTGGTAAGATCTGTAAACTGTACGCCGGTTCCAAAGTTCAGGTTATACTTGGGTTGCTGTATCCGGTAACTGAGGTTTGCGGTATTTGATGCCAGCGTATATTTATAAGAGTTACTATACAAGCTGTCGAACGTATTAAATTTTTGTGCTGCATTATCAAAGCGATAGGTATTGTTGATAGTGGTACTATTCACATAA
This sequence comes from Bacteroidota bacterium, assembly GCA_043747705.1. GTDB lineage: Bacteria > Bacteroidota > Bacteroidia > Chitinophagales > Chitinophagaceae > Sediminibacterium. The sequence continues at coordinate 1,046 of JAYTOS010000128.1, read as the reverse complement.
TTATATGCGTACCGCAATTCGATCATCTGGTTCTTACCGATAGGTTCTGTGTAAGAAACTGTTGGATTAAATGTAACAGAACGCGAAGAGTCTATATAATGCTGGTTAATGGTATCTGTTTTTAAAAAAGGCTTGTAGAAAGAGTTCACAGAATAATTGTTGCCATCGCCATTATTCTGGCTGGCAGAAAAACCAAGATCAACGGAAATTGTCCGCCCCTTTTTAGCAAAGCGGTGGCGTAACTGCAGGTTAGAGCCATTTACATTATATCCGCTGTTATAACTGGAATTTTTACTTACAGATTGATTGATGGGTGTATTATTTTTTCCGCCGGTAGTTATGGTTGATGTGGCAGAAACAGGGTTACTGTTTTGCAGTGTGAAGTTCGGGCGGAAAATGAGTGAATTGCTTGAATCTATCCTGTCTTCCAGGTTAAAATTAAACCGATGGTTCTCAGATTTGGAAATAGAAGAAGAGACCGCATCGTTAAACAGTGATGAGTCTGCAGTAAGGATATTCTTCGTATTACTTTTCTGTGAGGTATTTACGCTTGGGTTATTATAAAAATAACTTCCATACGCATCTATTTTAGGGCTCCATGCGTCACGGTAATTAAGGCCGCCGGCCAGTACCGTAGTTATGCCGCTTGCATTCCCTGCGCCACCACCAAAATTACCACCACCACCACCGCGGCCACCACCTATATTATTCTGGGTGAAGTTTTGTTTATTGATGTCATTAGCCTGCCCCTGAAAAGTAAGCTGCTGGTCACCATTCATTTTACTGAAGTTGAAACTTTCGTCATAGTTTCCATCGGTGCCAATACCTGCAACGGCTTTGCCAAACATTCCTTTTCGCTTGTCCTTTTTGGTGGTGAAGTTGATGGTTTTTACACGGTTGCCATCATCAAAACCACTGAATTTACTTTGGTCGCTCAGGTCATCAAATACCTGAATTTTATCAATTACATCGGGAGGCAGGTTCTTGGTAGCCATTTTCGGGTCATCCCCAAAAAAACGTTTACCATCTACCAATACACGCTGAAC
>JAYTOS010000127.1:0-3815 GCA_043747705.1 Bacteroidota bacterium | reverse complement strand
GATCCCCATCCGATAACCAATACCTTTCCTTTTTCGGGGCCACTGTCTATTGTTTGTAAAGGAATATAGTCAGCGATCTTATCAACTTTTGCCTGCCTGATATTTACCATGTGCTGGTGGTTCTCCGGCTCGTAGTTGATATTGCCGGTTACATCCTGTTTTTCCAATCCACCAATACGGTGCTCCAATCCCGGTGTTCCCGGAATGGCCCATGGACGGGCTAATTTCTTGTCGCGGCGGTAAGGCTCGAACTTGGGTTCATCCTCATCCAATCCCTGTTTAAAATTAACAGTGATGGGTTGCAGGTCTGCCGAAGTAGGAAATTTCCAGGGTTCGGCACCATTGGCAATATATCCATCACTCAATAAAATAACCGGTGTCATGTGTTGTACAGAAATCCGGACTGCTTCATATGCCACATCAAAACAATCGCTTGGCGTAGAAGAGGCAATAATAGGCATGGGACATTCGCCGTTCCTGCCATGGTAGGCCTGCATCAGGTCGCTCTGCTCTGTCTTTGTAGGCAAACCCGTTGAGGGCCCGCCACGCTGTATATTGATGATGAGTAGAGGTATTTCCAACATTACCGCAAGGCCCATCGCTTCTGTTTTTAAAGCCATACCTGGTCCGGATGTAGCGGTTACACCTAATGATCCGCCATAACTGGCACCGATGGCTGCAGCAATAGCGGCGATCTCATCTTCTGCCTGAAAGGTTTTTACACCAAAACTTTTGTATTTACTCAGTTCATGTAAAATATCAGAGGCCGGTGTGATAGGATAAGCCCCGAGGAAAATAGGCAGGTTGCTTTTTTCAGAAGCGGCAATCAATCCCATAGCCAAAGCCTGGTTACCCATGATACTTCGGTACAGGCCGGGGTTCATTTTTGCTTTCTCTACTTTATAACGGGTAGTGAAAGTTTCTGTGGTATCGCCATAATTATAACCCGACTGCAATACTTTTATATTGCTCTGCAGGATGATCTCTTTTTTACCGAATTTTTCTTTCAGGAATTCGATTGTATTGTCGAGGCTACGGTTATACATCCAGTAGATATAACCCAGTACAAACATATTCTTGGCACGGTCACGCTCTTTGTTACCCAGTTCAGTAAAGTCTTTCAGCGATTCACGGGTGAGTTTGGTTACATCTATTTTTATCACTTCATAACTATCCAGGCTGCCGTCTTCCAATGGATTAATACCATCGGCATAATTGGCTAAGCGCAGGTTCCTTGCATCAAAACCTTCAATATTCACGATGATCTTACCTCCCGGTTTGATGGCATTGAGGTTTACTTTTAGGGCTGCCGCATTCATGGCTACCAGCACATCCGCAATATCTCCCGGTGTGAATACCTTATTGGAAGAGAAATGCAACTGGAAACCACTTACACCCGGTAAGGTGCCTATCGGGGCCCGGATCTCCGCGGGAAAATCGGGAAAGGTTGCCAGGTCAATACCCAGCATGGCTGTGTTATTGGTGAACTGTTGTCCGGTCAATTGCATCCCATCGCCGCTATCGCCTGCAAACTTGATCACTACGTCCTGTAAAAGTTCTTCTTTAGTATTCATCGAGAAGTTAGTTGTGTTGCGAAGGTAATATAACAGCGGCATCCTGAATACGCATTTTTTCAGTTGTTAAAAACAGCAGATTTTTATTGAAAAAATACCCGGATTCAATACCGGGAATACCTAATAGCTATATTTACCTGAAATTGCATTGCTTACCATGACAGGTGAAAAAACAAAGTATATGTTTGGATGTATATGGATGATGATCTACGGTTGTTTGATAGGCTGTGGTACTACCCCCGGAACAGGAAAAGTGCCGAATGATTCAACAAAAACCCTCGCTTCTCACCAACAGCAGACGATTGATAAGTTTGCCCGCCAGCCCTTTGTTTATGACAGCACCAAAAAATACATTTACCTGAGTTTCGATGATGGTCCGCAACCCGGTACCATGGTTTGCTATAATCTTTGCCGGCAGGAGGGGATAAAAGCAACCTTTTTTATGGTGGGCCTGCATACAGCCCGAAAAAGCGATGGTAAAAGGATTGTGGCCATGATCAGGGAAAGTTACCCGCAGATACTGCTGGCCAATCACAGCTATACCCATGCAAATGATAAGTATCATTTTTTTTACGAACACCCTTTAATGGCCGAACAGGATTTTTATAAAGCGCAGGATTCTTTGCAGGTACCCTATAAGATTATCCGATTACCCGGCAACAGTGCCTGGGCGAGAGAAGGCGAGATAAAAGCCTCCGGTTTGGTAAGGCCTGTAACCCGGTTATTGGATAGTGCCGGATACAATGTAATTGGTTGGGATGTGGAATGGAATTTCAACCATAAAAATGCCCGCCCCGTTCAATCGCCCCAAAAACTGGCTAACCAGGTGGATAGTGCATTTGCCAAAAACAAGACTCATACAAGGAATCATCTCGTTATATTAAGTCACGACAGGATGTTTCAACGCCCCGGCGATGCCGATTCGCTGGCTAAATTTATCCGCCTGCTGAAACAAAACCCTAATTATGTTTTGGAAACAATAGATCATTATCCGGGGTTGAAGAAACTGGATAGGCTGTAGGGTGAATGGTGAGTTGTGAATAGTGAGTATGGGGAAAGAGGATAGTGCAATCCTGTTCACCAGTCACTTTTTGGCTATTCGCGGCACCTAACTTTAGTATTTTATTAAAGAGCCCTTCACTAAAACCGCTATTAGATTTCCTATATTTGTACTTACTAAATTTTACACAATGGCAATTTTTAAATCAGGTAATCCAACATTAACACAAAAAATGTTTGATAAGAGCCTAAGCATTGATGCAGATATGCAGGGCACGATGAGTGTGCGTGGTACGATTAATAAATTTGGTTTTTTAATGTTGATGATCATTGCAGGTGCAGCATATAACTGGCACATGTTTGAAGAGGCAAAACAGTCAACTGTTACTACTTTGATGATGGTAGGTATTTTTGGTGGATTGATCACCGCCATTGCCATCAGTTTCAAACCCAATTGGGCAAGTTACCTGGCCCCTCTATATGCGCTGCTGGAAGGTTTATTCATCGGTGGTATTTCTGCTATATTAAATGCAGCTTTTGCAAAACAATATCCCGGCCTTATCATGCAGGCAGTAGGATTAACGTTTGGCGTGGCTATTGCCATGTTCCTGTTGTATAATTTCCGCATTATCAAAGCAACAGAGAGGTTCAAGTCGGTAATTTTTACGGCAACCTTAGGCATTGGTATATTTTACCTGCTTACCATGGTATTGCGTTTGTTTGGTGTGAACGTAAGTTTCATGTCTGACAGCAGTTTATTAAGCATAGGTATCAGCCTCTTTATTGTGGCCATAGCTGCATTAAACCTGATACTTGATTTTGATATGATAGAGCAAGGTGCAGAAAGAGGCGCCCCTAAATTCATGGAATGGTACGGTGCCTTTGGTTTACTGGTAACACTGGTATGGCTGTATCTTGAAATATTGCGTTTATTGAGCAAATTGAGCAGCAGAAATTAAGACCAGTTATAAAAATATACAAAACCATCCCGCCAAAAACCGGATGGTTTTTTTATATGTATGAGTTTTGCGGCAAGTTAAATACGAGTAACTTAGATATTCGTGAATTGTGAGGCGTGAATAAATACAGGACACTTAACTTACTGACGACTCACGACTCACAACTCACGATTCACCACCCGTGTAAATTTAACATAGCAGTATTTATAAAAACATCCACAATGGACTTCAACCGCCAGCATTTTACGAACGAAGAATTGGTGTATGTGTACCGCAACCTGCT
>JAYTOS010000126.1:0-3109 GCA_043747705.1 Bacteroidota bacterium | reverse complement strand
GTACATAAAAAAGCCGGTAAGAATCATCTTACCGGCTTATATTTTTTGTAAAACAAAAGCTTATTTAACTTCTACTTCAGCACCGGCTTCTTTCAGCTTAGCTACTAATTCGTCAGCTTCAACTTTAGAGATACCTTCTTTGATTGCTTTTGGAGCACTATCAACTAAGTCTTTGGCTTCTTTCAGTCCAAGACCCGTTAATTCTTTAACGATCTTAACAACGGTTAATTTGCTTGGACCACCGCTAACCAGGATTACATCAAATGCAGTTTTTTCTTCAACAGCTGCTGCTCCGCCGCCATCGCCGCCTGACATAACCACTGCTGCTGCAGCTGGTTCAATACCGTAATCAGCTTTCAATACATCGGCTAATTCCTGAACTTGTTTTACTGTTAAGCCTACTAATGTTTCGGCTAATGCTTTTACGTCTGCCATGTGTTTAAATTTTTTCCGTCTTCATATCCCGCTTCTGGCCGGATCCGACGGATGGTTTAAAAAAATTTGATTCTTATTAAATCGGGAGTTTGAAAATTCTCAAACGATGTATTTCAGTTCCCGGTTAATCCGTTATTATTTGAAGATTGAATGCAGGCAGCATTTTAAAATTGCCGCATTTTAAAATTTTCAAATTATTCTGCCGCAGGTGCATCAGCCGCAGGTGCATCAGCCGCCGGAGCTTCCGGAGCTGCTGGTGTTTCTGCCACAGGTGTATTCACTACCGGCGCATCAACAGCAACTGTTTCAGCAACAGGAGTACCGGCAGCCTGTTTTTCGTGGTGGTGCAATAAGGCAGCCAGTACACGTTTAGCAGGTGATTGCAGTAAACCGATCACTTCACCAATCAATTCATTCTTGGTTTTGATCTTGGTAAGTGCACTCAGGGTAGTATCGCCTATATAAATTTCTCCGTTGATGAAAGCAGCTTTTAAAACAGGTTTGTCACCATTGCTTGCCTTACGGAAAGAACTGATGATCAGGGCCGGTTCTTTAGGGTTCTCAGAGAACATCAAAGCGGTTACCTTGTTCAACGATTCGTAAACGCCTGTATACTTTTCAGCATCCAGTGATTCAAGTGCCTTACGTATTAATGTATTTTTAGCCACTTTCATTTCAACCTGCTTATCAAAACAGGTGCGGCGGAGTTTGGTTACCTGCGCAACAGAAAGTGATTCTGTATCGGTAATGTAGAAATTATTATACTGAGTGAATTTTCCTTTAAGGATTTCAATCACCTCATTTTTTTGAATCTTTGTCATAACTAATCTTTTTAAAAAACCCGGGTCATCTCCCAACTGTTGGTCGGGATCACCAGGATTAGTTCATTAATGATTTAGTGTCTAATGTGATACCAGGACTCATTGTGCTGGCCATGCTTACACCTTTCAGGTAAATACCTTTAGCGGTGGAAGGTTTCAGCTTGATGATTGCATTAATAAGTTCTGCGCTATTTTCAGCGATCTTATCCGATGCAAATGATACGCGGCCGATAGAAGCATGTACAATACCTGCTTTATCCACTTTAAAGGCGATCTTACCGCCTTTAACTTCATTTACAGCACCAGCCACATCATTGGTAACCGTTCCTGTTTTAGGGTTTGGCATCAGGTTACGTGGCCCTAATACTTTACCTAATTTACCTATCTTAGGCATTACAGCCGGTGTAGCGATAATTACATCTACATCAACCCAACCGCCTTCAATCTTGGTAATGAACTCATCCAATCCAACATAATCAGCACCTGCTTCTTTTGCAGCGGCTTCTTTATCGGGTGTGCAAAGCACCAATACTTTTTTGGTTTTACCGGTACCATGTGGTAATGATACGGTTCCACGAACCTGCTGATCGGCTTTCTTAGGATCTACACCCAAACGGATATGCAGATCAACAGAGCTGTCAAACTTGGTACAATTTATTTCTTTTACGAGTGTAGAAGCATCTTTCAGGGAATAAACTTTGTTTTTATCCACCTTAGTTACTGCTACTTTCATTTTTTTAGTAAGTGACATTTTCTAATGTTTGAGGGTGAATAAAATTAGTTTTCCCATGGGGCTTTTCCGTCAACGGTTAATCCCATACTGCGGGCAGTACCGGCAACCATACTCATTGCGCTGTTCAGCGTAAAAGCATTCAAATCAGTCATCTTGTCTTTAGCGATAAATTCAACCTGTTCCCAGGTTACTTTACCCACTTTATCACGATTACTTTCTTTTGAACCTTTCTGAACCTTGGCGGCTTCCATTAACTGGACAGCTGCCGGAGCAGTTTTGAGGACGAAGTCGAAAGACTTATCAGTATAAACGGTGATCAAAACAGGAACTACTTTTCCCATCTTGTCCTGGGTCCGAGCATTAAATTGCTTACAGAACTCCATAATGTTAACACCCTTAGAACCGAGTGCTGGGCCTACCGGAGGCGCAGGATTGGCTTGTCCGCCTTTCACCTGCAGCTTCACGAAGCCAGAGATTTCTTTTGCCATTTTTTTTAGATTTAATTGGTAATAGCGTACCACATTAAGTGGAACTCCCAAATTCAATCATTCTTTGTTGTAAAGAACTTTTGGGGCAGCAAAGGTAAGGATTGGGTATGGGAAAATCAAGAAAAAGGTTAAAGTAGTTAAACAGGGTTAAAATACCTTTTTAACTACTTTAACCTTTTTAACCCTTTTAACACTGTTTAACTACTTAACAATGAACTATTAAAGTACCAGAATCCCCTTCGCCTGAACAGTTATTTCTCTTTTGGCCTCAATTATTTTTCCTATCTCTTCTTTACTTTTCCCCGCATCTTCGGCAAAATGGCGGAGTTGTTCAACGGTGGTTATTTTCTCATCGGCTATTCCATCAATTACAATGGTTTTGCCGTTTAATATCACAGGTACCATAAATGCATGATCCTTCATTTTTACCATCATGCTTCCATGTGGCGACTTCACTTTTATCCAGCAGCCTTCCATCTTGCAAACTTCAGTAACCACGCCTTTCAGCTTTACTTTCATTTCATTATTCTTCTCTTTGGTTTTCATGATCGCGAATAACTGGTCGACTGTAATGGCATCATCAGCGTTTGTTTTTGCGCCAAATACGGCACCGGCATCAGCGGGCACTTTTG
>JAYTOS010000125.1:0-3968 GCA_043747705.1 Bacteroidota bacterium | reverse complement strand
CCCACTCTTTTCCGATAGCATTGGATGTGTAAGAAATTACCATCACATCCATGCCATCACACATGTTCATTAAAATGCAAATTAATACAGTAACGTATTGCAATGATGCTATTTTGGCTCTATCTTTCAACATACCTTTAAGAATTCATTTTTTATTTTTTTACGTTCCCATTAATCATACGACTTACGATACCACCGTATTTTGTAAGATCAACTCCTATTATACCAATAATGTGTGTACGTATACAGGCATACAATCCATACTGTACAATGCTGTGAATGTTTTTTGCAAGTTGATGCAGTGGGTCAAGCCATTTGACATTTTCAAATACCAGAATTAAACAGTAATGGACACAAAAGTAAATATGACATAAAAATCAGGTAGCTATATTAAACCAACAGGTTATACTTTCTATGAATTGTCCCAATAAGGTAGCTAAATGCAGCACGAATGCGGGTACCCACTTTTTTTCTTTGTCAATTATGGCCCCTGCAATAATGCGCCATAGCAATAAAAACGAAGGACCATAGCCGATATATTTATGCAGCATCCATAATTTATCGCTATACTCATGGTTCACAGTAAAGGCTTGCTTTTCTGTAGTTGATCCTCCTTTTTATTGCACCTGTTCCTGAACCATCGGGATATTACTTTTAGTTGTAAACAATGTAGATCCAATAATCACCGTTGTAATTGAAACAAGGAAAAATAAAAACGCAAGCCAATGCCAAAGGCGGATGGGGATAGGTTTTGATTTGTCCCAAAATTCAGTTTTGGCATTTTACTAATCGGTTATTTTTAAAATTGATTACATTTTTATTCTCAATATTTTTCTGCAGATAACTACTTTAGGGCAGCATCTAAAAAACGAAATACCAGTTCTATATTCTCCTTTGTTTCAAATTGAGGCCCACCATGTTTTGCATCTTCTAAAAGGTGAATAGTTACTTTTTCTTGGCCTAAAATAGGGGTTAATTTAGCAGCAAAGTTTACGGATTGCTGTGTGGGTACCAACTGATCTTTTGTGCCATGCTCAATTAAAAAAGGGGGATCATCTTTACTGATATATGTTTCAGGATTACCTAACTGAACTTTCGCCGGTATCTTTGTTATTTTCTGTCCCATCACTTTTGATTCCGGAGAATTACCATCGCTATGGTTGGGTATTCCGTTACCCGTTTCTTTTAATTGTTCATCCATCAATAAAAAATTGGTGGGACCAAACCAAACTACCACAGCTTGTACACGGCTCGATTGATTGGCATTGCCAAGGCTAAGGTCTTCGAGTTCTTTTACATCACCTGAAGTACCCGCCAAAGCAGCGAGGTTACCCCCAGCTGACCCGCCCCAAAGGGCAATTTTATCAGGATTCATTTTATAGGTTGCAGCATTTGCCTTCACCCAACGGATAGCCGCTTTTACATCATTAATATTTTTTGGAAATAATGCTTCGCCACTTAACCTATAATTGATAGATACAACAGCATATCCACGCTTCAAACCTTCCAGCATAGGGTTTACTTGTCCATCTGATTTTTCGCCACCCAAAAAAGCTCCACCGTGAATGCTGATAATTATGGGAAAAGAACCTTCTCCTTCACCAGGTAAATAAATATCTAATTTTTGTGCTGGAGATATGGTGGCATAAGAAATATTTTGCCATTTTCTATTAATATTATTCGTATTAACTGCTGGGGACTGGGCAAAACATCCCAAAGCGAAAAATATAAAGGTTACTGCTGCAATTACTCTAGTGTAAATAATTTTATTTATCATAAATAGACATTAAAGTGAAAAGTGATTGGGACAAAGAAAAGATATTAAGGTAAAGCAAAAAGTCACTAATTTGTATTTAATAGACACAAATCAAACATCGCTCTGAGGTGGTCTAGCCAAAACGGACAATGAGAAGTCTTAACTTCCGCTGCCCATGACTGAAAAACAACACCCCGGTGGCTTATCCATCACCCGAAAGAAATACATGCCGGCCTTCAAAGCCAAATGCGTACGCTAGGTAGCGGCCGGTGCCCGGCAATCGGACGTAGCACGTACCCAGGGCATTTCGCCGGCGCTGCTGGGTCGCTGGCAGCGCCAAGCCGTGGAAGCCGCCGTGCCCAGCAGCGCCGAACGCGCGGAAATCAAGTAGCTACGCGCCGAGCTGCGTCAGGTGGAAATGGCGCGCGACATTTTAAAAAAAGTCGTATCCATCTTCTCCCAGTCGCCTCAATCATGAGTTGCTACCAGTTTATCTAGGCCCGCACGTTTATCTAGGCCCGCACGGAGCCCTAGCCGGTGCAGGTGCTCTGCCGCGTGTTGGCCGTGAGCACGGTTGGGTATTACCAGTGGCGGCAGCGACCCGCTGCGGCTGCGGTGTCCTAGCACCCGGCCGCCCAGGCCGCCTTCGCCCGCCATGCCCGCCATGCCCGCCATGCCCGCCGCTACGACACCCGGCGGCTGCGGACCGAATACCACGCGGTGGGGCGCTACGCCCTGCGCTCCTAGCTGCACCATCAGGGCCCGCATGCACTGAGCACCTGTCCGCAGCGGCCCCACACCACTGTGGCCGACCCGGCGGCCATGGTAACCGAAAACCGGCTGCTCGGCCAGCCCGCGCCTACCGCTCCCGACCGGGTCTGGGTGGGCGACATCACGTACTTGCCGCTGGTCGGCGGGCGCTTGTGCTACCTGGCCACTTGGCGCGATACCTGTTCTCGGCGGGTCGTGGGCTGGCACCTGACCGCGCAGATGCCTACCGAACTCGTGCTGCTGGCTCTGGCACAGGCCCTGCCTTAGCCCGCGCTCCTCGTCCACGCCGACCGCGGCAGCCAATACACCAGCGCCGCCTGCCGCGCCTGCATCGCCCAAGCCGGGGCCGTACCCAACTTCAGCCGGCCGTGTAACCCCTACGACAACGCCCTACCGGGTATGACCCAGGCCGAAGCCGGTTGGAGCACCCTCAAAACCGAACTGCTGCCCCACGGCACTGCCTTTGCTTCGCTCGAAGAAGCCCGCCTGGAAGTGGCTCATTACCTCGATACCTCCTTTAATCTCGACCGGCGCCATTCCGCCCTGGGTTAATGCTCATCCCACCCATTTGAACAGGATCTGAAAATAAACCTACCTTAGCTCAATGTCCGTTTTTACCGGACCACCCCAGTTTTAACATGAAAAAAAAACTAACGTACTATAATGGCTTGTATGGAGATTTAAACTGCCGCCCGGACGGTAACTATATTTTCTTGGAGTTGATTGAAACAAGAAGCAAGGGTTTTGATTGGGTAATTAAACCACACCTTCATGCACATTTATATCAAATTTTTTGTATTGAATCGGGAAAAGTTACATTAGACTCATCTGCACACTCTCAGCCATTAAAAACGCCTTGTATATTGGTTATTCCGCCTAATACCCTGCATGGGTTAAACTACAGTGCTGATGTAAAAGGAAATATACTTACTATTTCAGATGCGGTCTTCGATTACTTGTTTCCTTCCTCAGCTTCATTGTCTTTTGAATTTGAAACATTGAAATATATAGCATTGGTACCCGTCTCATTTAAAAAATTAAGTTTATTAATTAATGAATTAAATGAAGAGCTATTTACAAATAAAATGGGTAAAAGAATAATGCTTAATTCATTATTGCACCAGCTTTTTATCAGCCTCCACCGCATGATACTTATTGACAGTAACGATATTCATGGAGATACAAATACGACATTGCATTACTACCGCAGGTTTATTCAATCGGTAAAAACAGCGGGTAAACAAAAAAGTATTCCGGTCTTTGCAAAAGAATTGGGTGTTACAGCTGTACACCTTAACCGTATCTGCAACCAGGTTTGTAGTAAATCTGCTTTATTCATTGTGCAGGAACATTTAATGGAGCAGGCAAAGAATTACCTGTCGCATACGAGCTTAACAATTGCTGAGATAGCTTACCTCCTGAATTTTGAATATCCCAATTA
>JAYTOS010000124.1:0-2075 GCA_043747705.1 Bacteroidota bacterium | reverse complement strand
TAGGCATCCAATAATGCATCGTTAATTTCTTTGGCAGCGGGAAAATTATTTTTCAAGCACAGCCGTACCATATCAGAAAATTCTTTCGGAAAAGCATTGGCTGCCACACTGATTACCCCATCCATACCGCAGGCAAGTTGTGGCAATGCAAGGGCATCATCGCCACTCACTACTAAAAAATCTTTTGGCCTGTGGCGGAGTATCTGCATGCATTGTAACATATCACCCCCAGCTTCTTTCATACCTGCAATATTAGGTACCTGGGCCAGGGCAAGTGTGGTAGCTGCCGTCATATTTCTGCCGGTTCTGCCAGGCACATTATATAGTATGATCGGTTTGGGAGAAGCTTCAGCCAATGCCTTATAATGTTGTATGATACCTTCCTGTGATGGTTTATTATAGTTAGGGGAGGCACTCAATACGGCAATGGCTTTATCCAAAGGAAAATGATGGAGGTCCTTAATTAATTCAGCAGTATTGTTGCCACCAATACCCACTATTACCGGCACGCGGCACGCTACTTTTTCAAATGTATAATTTACAATGTCTAATTTCTCCTGCTTATCCAGTGTAGGTGTTTCGCCAGTAGTACCTAGCGTAATTAAATATTCAACGCCACCATTGATCATGGCATCTATCACTTTACTTAGGGCATTAAAATCTACCTGAAAATTTGCGGTAAACGGTGTTACCAAAGCTACACCGGTTCCCTGCAATTGTTGACGTAAAGACATTGTTGGTTTGGAGTTTTTTTGTTTAAGGTTGATTTATGTATTAATTGATTTCAGCGTTTCTATAATTTTCGTATTACAAATTCACGACTCACAATTCATTACCTAATATCCGATAAGTTCATCCTTCATACCGCAGGCTGCTCTTTTTCTTCTTCCCAGAATCCCATCTTGCCATATTTCTCTATTCTGTCGTTTACTCTTTGCATGGGATCTTTGGGTTCGATCTCTTTTAATGTTTTGAGCAGATATGATTTGAGGATATTGGCTGCATCGGCATAATCCCAATGTGCACCACCAACAGGTTCATGAACGATCTCATCTACCAGACCAAAACCTTTCATATCATTCGCGGTTAAGCGTAATTGTTCGGCAGCCATTTCCTTCTTATCCCAACTGCGCCATAAAATAGAACTACAGCTTTCAGGAGAGATAACGGTGTACCAGGTATTTTCCATCATCAATACTTTATCTCCCACACCAATCCCTAAAGCACCACCGCTGGCACCTTCTCCAATAATCACGATGATCACCGGTACTTTTAAACGGATCATTTCATAAATATTCCGGGCAATGGCTTCCCCCTGACCGCGTTCTTCTGCTTCAAGCCCAGGATAAGCACCGGGCGTATCTATCAGACAAATGACAGGTTTATTAAATTTTTCTGCAAGCTTCATCAAGCGCAATGCTTTGCGATAGCCTTCAGGATTAGCCATACCAAAATTACGCAGCTGGCGCGATTTGGTATTGATACCTTTTTGCTGACCCATAACCATTACCGTTTCGCCATCTAACTGAGCAAAACCACCCACCATGGCTTTATCATCTTTAAAATTCCTGTCGCCATGCAGTTCCAGGAAATTGGTAAACATATTCTCAATATACTTCAACGTATAAGGCCTGTCCGGGTGGCGGCTCAGCTGAACCCTTTGCCATGGGGTAAGGTGTTCAGTAATTTCTTTACGTTTATCAAGAATAGACGCTTCTAATTGCTGAATAGTGGAGTTATAATCAATTTTGGGATTTTTTTCAGCCAGTTTCCTGGTATCGTCTATCTGCTCATATACTTCCTTAATGGGCTTCTCGAAATCCAGGAATTGTCTATTGGGGTATTGGGGCATAAGCATCGTTAAGATGGTAAAATTAGGGGTTGGAAGTTTTTTAGGAAAAGATTTGTTTAAAAAAGTGGTTTACCCCTATCTTTGCCGTCCGAAAAAACAGGTTTACTACCTGTTTTTGAGCTACGGATCGGTAGTTCAGTTGGTTAGAATGCCGCCCTGTCACGGCGGAGGTCGCGGGTTCGAGTCCCGTCCGGTCCGCAGAATTTGCAATCAAACCCGCGCT
>JAYTOS010000123.1:0-1523 GCA_043747705.1 Bacteroidota bacterium | reverse complement strand
ATTAACGAGTGCCGTATTGTAGGTAGCATTAAATACGGGCCTTGCTGCCTGTATAGACAATGTGGCTTTATATACATTGGCTTCAAGCGCAGTTTCAATATTCAGGATGAAACTACATTCAATCTTTTCATTTGCCTGAAACTGGTCATTGGTCCATTTACGGTTGTTGAGAAGATTATTCAGTTCCGTTTGCAGGGTTGTAAATATTTTCTTATCTACAGAAGAACTCACCCTTGATGCCACCACGCTGACCCTTGCCTGCAATTCCTGTGAAGAAACTGAGTTAAGCAACATAAAAAATAACGTAACTGCTAAAATAAATTTATTCCGCATGAATCTGTTGTACTATATATGAAACAATATCTTTTGCAACACCCTGTTTTGATTTTAATGCAATCGCCGTTGATTTACCTGACCTGTCAAAAATAGTCACCTTATTAGTATCTGCACCAAACCCTACCCCTTCTGTGCGTAAAGAATTCAGGATGATGCAGTCTGCATTTTTCGATTGCAATTTAGCTATTGCATTTTCTTCTTCGTTATTGGTTTCCAATGCGAACCCTGCCACAAACTGGCCATTTTTTTTCTTTTCACCTATATATTGCAGGATATCTTTTGTTTTAGTCAATGACAAGTCAAGTGTACCCGATTTCTTTTTAATTTTTTCATCCGCAACCTGTGTCGGGGTGTAATCCGCTACAGCTGCCGCCATAACTGCAATATCACATGTATCGAATGCCGCATCGCAGGCTGTAAACATGTCTGCTGCGGAAACCACTTTTATCACCTGTATGCCTTTATAAACGATCTGCTGATTTGTTGGGCCGGTTATCAATATTACATCTGCCCCCTGCATGTATAGTTCTTCAGCCAGTGCAAAACCCATTTTACCCGATGAATGATTACCGATAAAGCGAACAGGGTCAATTGCCTCATAAGTGGGACCCGCGGTAACCATGGCTTTTTTTCCCGTTAATTCATGTGTCCTGAAAAAGTGTTCTGTCAGACAGGTAACGATATCTTCCGGCTCTGCCATCCTTCCATCCCCAAACAAACCACTGGCCAGTTCCCCTTTTTCAACACTGATAATTTTATTGCCATAGTCTTTAAGCAATAAAATATTTTTCTGTGTAGCTGGATGGTGCCACATGTCTTCATCCATAGCTGGTGCCACAGCAACGGGGCAGGTTGCAGAAAGATAAACAGCCAGTAAAAGATTATCGCATAACCCATTCGCCATTTTAGCCAATGTGTTACAGCTGAGTGGACCAATAAGAAACACATCAGCCCATCGGCCCAGCATCACATGGTTGGACCATTCATGGGCTTCTGACAGGTCGATGATTACATTATTTTTAGAAAGGGTGGATAATACCAATGGCGATACAAATTCTTTAGCAGCGGGTGTCATAATCACTTTTACTTCGGCACCGCTTTTTATGAGCAGGCGCACCAACAAAATAGATTTGTAAGCAGCAATGCTTCCTGTGATGCCGATTAGTATTTTTTTTCCTGCGAGCATA
>JAYTOS010000122.1:0-1394 GCA_043747705.1 Bacteroidota bacterium | reverse complement strand
AAGAGGTATGAACCATGCCACCGGGCTTGGCTGGATGATAGATGCTTCTCACAATGTAAAAGACCCGCTGGAAGACCTGCTGCAAAGTATTGAAGCCATTAAGATCGCATACGCACAGGCCTTGCTGGTTGATACCCAGGCATTGCAAACCGCGCAGGAAAATAATGATGTGGTAAAAGCACAGGAAATACTCCAACAGGCTTACCGCACTGATGTACGCCCGATCGTAGCCGAAGCCCGCCTGCAAAGTGGTGCAGCATTGCAACCCTTACAATTGTTCAGGGAAGAAAAAGTGCGTGAGCAGTTAATTAAGGAAAGAGGGGAGAAGGGCGTGGCAACCGGGTTATAAGGAATATTGAATATCGAACAAAGAATATCAAATGCCGAAGTATTTCCTTGTTCTACATGCGATATTCTTTGTTCGATATTCGAGGAGTTATTTAAACCAATTAATGTCCTGGTATGAAGCCAACACCTGTCATAGCAATTTTCGATATTGGAAAAACAAATAAGAAATTTTTCCTGTTTAATGAGCAGTATCAAATTGTGATGGAAAGATCGGTTCAGTTTACGGAAATAGCAGATGAAGATGGGTTTCCTTGTGATGATGTGCAGCAATTAATTATCTGGGTAAAACAGACCATTCATGCAGTCATTGCCATTGCTGCATTTGACGTAAAAGCCATTAACTTCTCAGCATACGGTGCCAGTTTTGTACACATTAATGATAAAGGTGAAACGGTAACACCTTTATACAATTATCTCAAGCCTTATCCGGCGCAATTACAGGATACTTTTTATAAAACATACAATGGTGAACGTAACCTGTCTGTTGCTACTGCCTCACCTGTATTAGGTAACCTGAATTCGGGTATGCAACTGTACAGGATCAAATACGAGCAAAGCGAAGTGTTTGCGCAGATACAATATTCCCTGCACCTGCCGCAGTTTATCAGTTACCTCGTTACGGGTAAAACGTATGCTGAAATAACCAGTATCGGCTGCCATACCGGCCTCTGGGATTTTACAAAAATGCAATACCACGAATGGGTGTATGCCGAAGAACTGGATGAAAAATTCCCCCCCGTTTTACGTTCTGATACAACCGTAGATATAAACCTGCAGGACAAAAAAATAAAAGTAGGCATAGGCCTGCATGATAGTTCGGCCGCGTTAATCCCTTACCTGGCTTGCTTTTCAAAACCATTTATATTATTGTCAACAGGTACCTGGTGCATTAGTATGAACCCGTTTAATGAAGAGCCTTTAACAGCAGTGGAATTAGAGCAGGATTGTTTGTGTTATATGGAATACCACCGGCGGCCGGTGAAAGCAGCCAGGCTATTTGCGGGTAATGAACATGAACAAAAAGCGAAAATACTGGCAGCTCATTT
>JAYTOS010000121.1:0-3645 GCA_043747705.1 Bacteroidota bacterium | reverse complement strand
CTTTTGCTTAACGCCAAAGGCCATAATTTGCAAAGTGTAATGAATATCCTTCAACAACGTCATAGTAAATAAAATGAAAAAATTTCTTGCCCTACTGTTATTACCATTCTTAAGTATTGCCCAGGGTGCACAGGGTTTTAATCTAAACCAGCCACAGGTAAATACAGGTTTTGTAATCAAAGGAACAATTTCGGGTGTGAAAGACAGTACCGAAGTGGTCCTGAAAAGTGCCAACGATACCAAAGCCGTGGCTACTACAAAAATGAACAAAGGTGTTTTTACATTAAAAGGGAAATTGACCGACCCAGATATCCTGCGCATCAGTTTTACAGGATACCAGGAAGCAGTAGATGTTTTTATTGGTAATGATGCAGTAACCATTACCGGCGAATTAGCCAACCTGAAAAACCTGAAGATCAAAGGTTCTGCTACGCAGGAAGATTTTCAGGCTTTCCAGTCGCAATTCAATCCCATGTTTGAAGGCTTGGGGAAACTGGTTGAGCAGATCAATAAGGAAACCGTTTCAAGGAAAAAAGATTCCATGATACAAGTTTATAATGTGGTTCGAACCGATGTTTTAAATGCTGCACGACAGTTTACTAAAGAGAAACCTTCATCCGCCGTAAGTTCCTTGGTTTTGTTTGCGGTGATGCCCTTGTTTCCTGGTCCTGATGAACTGGAAACGGTTTACGCACAATTGAAACCTATTGCCCGAAAAAATATTTACGGCAGGGAAATCGAGAAAAAAGTAGCTGATGCCAAAAAGCAAATTGCAGTGCAGGCTGAAAGTGCTAAGATTGGTATGGTAGGCACGCAGGCTTTGGAGTTTACACAGAAAGATGTGGATGGCAAACCTATTTCACTGGCTTCTTTCCGCGGTAAATATGTGTTGGTAGATTTCTGGGCCAGCTGGTGCAGGCCCTGTCGTGCAGAAAACCCCAACGTGGTAAATGCGTATCAGAATTTCAAGAATAAAAATTTTACCGTGCTGGGTGTTTCGCTTGATCAGGCCAAACCCAATTGGTTAGAAGCCATCAAAGCCGATAACCTTACCTGGACACATGTAAGCGACCTTAAATACTGGAATAATGAAGTGGCGCAGCTATACCGTATCCAAAGCATCCCTGCCAATTTATTGATAGACCCCAGTGGTAAAATCATTGCCCGCGATATTCGTGGTGAAGAATTACAACGGAAATTGAAGGAGTTGTTGAAATAAAAAGCCGTTGTTGGTCGCCTGAGCACAGGTGTTCGGAAGAAGTGAATGCAATATATAATCATTGATTTGCCGCGCCCTTTAGGGCGTGGATATATTTTGTTTTTATTTATTTTCAAGGGGCTTTAGCCCCGAGTCGGTTTTAGGATGTATAATAATACTGTAACAGCAATGCACACTCGGGACTAAAGTCCCGAAGAGAAACTATACTCATCTTTATCCACCCCCTAAAGGGCGCGGCAAGTATAAGAAACATTTAGTCCACTGATTCTTCCGAACAGCTGAGGTCGCCTGAGCAACAAGGGGTTCAAAATAAAAATCAATACCTATGTTAAATAGGGTCTGCTGATTAACTCCAGAATCGAGATAGATCTTGATTTTGCTTAACTTGTATTAACCAAAAGTGCAAGAAAAAATGGCAAAAGCTCAAAAAAACCGTGCATCCAAGACAGCCTATGTCAGTCCTCTTCAAATGGAATTGCTGGGTTTTGAATCTCCATTTGGTAAACATTTGGATCCATTCAACCGTTGGGTCAAACTGGCCGGACAAATTCCGTGGGATAAGATTGTAAATGTGTATCAAAAGCGATTAAACAATTCAATTACAGGAGCTGGGGGTATTAATCCAAGAGTAGCGATAGGTGCGATATTCATTAAACACGTATGCGATTTAAGCGATAGGGAAACCATTCAACAGATACAGGAGAATGTGTACATGCAATATTTTATTGGCTATTCAAGTTTTAGCTATGAGCCGGTATTTGATTCCTCTTTATTTGTTGAATTGCGTAAGCGATTTGGTGCAGAGCAAATAAACGAGATCAATGAGCTAATAATGGGATTGGCTAATAGTGAGATCAAGGATAACCAAGGCAAGGAAGAACAAAATAATGAAGATGATGAAGATGGATTCTGTTCGGAAGAATCGTATAAACCAGAGGTAACAATACATGAAGATCAGATAGTTGATCTGCCGCCTAATAAAGGAGAACTACTGGTAGATGCAACAGCCTGTCCACAAGACATAAGCTATCCGACTGATCTGAATTTATTAAATGATGCCAGAGAGAAATCGGAGGAGTTGATAGATGTAATATATGGGGAAATCAAATTGACAGATGAAGCAAAGCTCAAGCCGCGAACCTACCGTGAAATAGCGAGAAAAGAATATTTACGGGTTGCTCAAAAGAAACATAAAACAAAGAAAGAAATCAGGCATGCACTTCGAAAACAGCTTTGCTATCTTAGGCGGAATATAAAATACATACATCAGTTATTAGAAGATCATGGCAAGATACCACTGAATAAAAGGGAGTATAAATATTTGCTGGTCATCCAAACGTTGTATGATCAACAAAAATGGATGTATGATAACAGGGTACATAGTGTAGAAGATCGTATTGTAAGTATCCATCAACCACATGTCCGTCCGATGGTAAGGGGCAAAACGAATGCCAATGTGGAGTTTGGTGCCAAGATCCAGATGAGCATCATGAATGGGATTACTTTTTTAGAAGATTTATCATGGGATGCTTTTAATGAAGGCACGAGATTACTAAGCACAGTAGAAAATTATAAAAGACGGTTTGGCTATTATCCTCAAAAAGTATTTGCAGATAAGATTTATTGTAATAGAGATAACAGGGCCAAACTAAAGGCACTAAACATTCTCTTGGTAGCTAAGCCGTTAGGCCGCCCTTCACTGGCAGTGGACAATCACATAAGGCCAGGGGAACGCAATCCGATTGAGGGAAAGTTTGGCCAGGCGAAAACTGCCTATGGAATGAATCGAATAAAAGCCAGGCTTCAAAATACAAGTGAATCCTGGATCGCCTCAATTGTATTGGTGCTCAACCTGATTAAATTAATCGGGAGGGCATCCCTGTCTCTGCTATTAAAGCTCTATGAAAAATGTTTAATTGTAGAAAATCTTACTTTCATAACCCTTAGATACACGTCCCAAAAAATGAAGGGCTTCGAATGACTTAATCAGCAGACCCTAAATAATTCCCCCTTCAGGGGGTTAGGGGGTGTACTTTTGCTGTAAATATATTAGTCATGGATTTTTTACAGCAATTGGGTATCTCGGTACAAAACCCCGGATCATCTACAGGGGTAAACTGGATAGAAAGCAATGGCACCCTTATCGACTCATACTCTCCTGTTGACGGAAAAAAAATTGGCAGTGTAATAACTGCTGACAGTAAAGCGTATGAAATAATAATTAGTAAATCACAGCAGGCATTTCAAAACTGGCGCATGTGGCCGGCCCCGAAGCGTGGTGAAATTGTGAGACAAGTGGGCGATGCCTTACGCGCCAACAAAGAACCCCTGGGCAAATTGGTGAGTTACGAAATGGGCAAGAGCCTGCAGGAAGGATATGGCGAAGTACAGGAAATGATTGATATCTGCGATTTTGCTGTTGGTCT
>JAYTOS010000120.1:0-1137 GCA_043747705.1 Bacteroidota bacterium | reverse complement strand
TGCCATCCCATCCCAGGCGATAAGCAAAGCAATGATGCACGGCCTTGGGATGTTCTTTTTTTAACTGCTGTAATAATACCTTGCATTCATCAACAGTTTGAACCGGGTATGCATGGGCGATAAATTTGCTGCCCCTGTCTTTGAATTCGGCAATGGAGGGTTGTTCAATGGTTTGGTAAAAGTCACGGTTACTCATATCCTGTCGCCAAAAGCAATGAGGTAAATAGCGATCAATGATAAGGCAATACCCGCCCAATTGATTTTTGACAATCTTTCTTTAAACAATAGCCACGCTGCCACCGAACTGAATAAAACGATTCCCATATTATTTACCGGGATACTCGCACTGCTTTGCCAGGGGCTTTGTTTTAAGAAACGGACAAGACACCAGATAGAAAAATAATTGGGTATACCAATGATAATCCCTGCCACCAAATGCTTAACCGCAAATTTCTGTCTTCCCCTGCTATATTGGATAACTAACAATAAAGAACCGATAACAGCTGCTGATAAAAACCCGCTGATGAGATACGCATTTTTATTCTCTTCTGTTACATATTGTTTCTGTACATGGTTGATGAGTGCATCCAGCAAACCACTACCCACAAATAAAGCAAATGGTAAAATGTATTCCCATTTTTTTATGCCTGCTTCTTTTTGTGCTTCCTGTTGTTTGGTTTGATAACAGGTAAGTACTACCGCGGCCAAAGCCAGGATAACCCCGGCCAGTTTCCAACCCGCTACGGTTTCATTATAGAGGTATACCGATAAAATAACCGGTATGATCAGGGAAAGCTTATTGGCTACAGATGCAACCGCCACACTTATTTTTTGCGCAGTAAACCCGATAACATTAAAGATAGTGACGAACAAAACCCCCATCACACAGGCCCATCTAAACCAGGGCGTGGCCATTACCGCAGCATTTACAGGAAATGATCCGTTTACAAAGGAACCTGTAATCACACAGGTGATATAATTAAAAACGATGGCCTGGAATATATTTACTTTATATCTTTCGCACACTTTAAAGGCAAGTGTGAGATAACTGGTTAAAATAATACTGCCGATGAGGTACAACATTCGTGCTTACTGGTTTATTTGTTCAGGAGTATAATAGGCAATGGTATCTGAAAA
>JAYTOS010000119.1:0-1469 GCA_043747705.1 Bacteroidota bacterium | reverse complement strand
TCTACAGCCTATGCAAGAGAATACCAAAACAGAGAGTTATTTAATTCTCAGGCACCCTGGACAGGTTATTTCCTGACTAATCCATATGAGCCTGTTTATTTACCAAATGGCACTTACAATCTTACCTTCCAGGGATTTTCTCCATTAGAAGGACAGGATTTTAATACTTTCTACAATAATAACCTCTCTACTTTTGCTACAGGTTTTGTTGAGGGAAAGTTTTTTAAACACCTGGCAATTAAATCATTGGTTGCATTAAATTATAACACGTTATTATCTGAAAGTTATTTGCAACCCGGATCTAATCTGGCAGCAATCCTCGGTTACAATTCAAAATCAGATGCAGGAAACCAGGATTTACAATTAGTATACACCAATACAGCTACCTGGAACCAGACTTTTAAAAGTAAGCATAACATCAGTTTACTCGCAGGTCAGGAATTCTCAAAAAGGAATTTTTATTCATACGCATTAGAAGGAAGGGGATTTCCTACTGCTTCTGTAAATACAATTGACAACGCTTCTCTGGCCCAGAGAGCAACAACAAGCAGAAGTCAGTTTTCAATCATTTCTTATTTTGGTAGTGCAGCGTATGACTTTGATAAAAAATATGGTGTTAAGCTTAGTGGAAGAAGAGACGGATCATCCCGTTTTGGCATAAACAACCGGTTTGCTAATTTTTGGGCAGTAAGTGGCTGGTGGAATGCTAAAAACGAAAATTTCATGTCGAAGGTTTCTTTCCTGAGTGACTTGAAAGTAAGAGGCTCAATAGGTACTGCGGGTAACGTGCCAAACCAGTTTTATGGTTCATTGGGAACGTATGCTTTGAATGCCGCATATAACAATTTACCTGCAGCGATTCCTGCTCAGATAGCTAATCCTGATCTTACCTGGGAGAAAAACAAAAACTGGGATTTAGGAGTCGACTTCGGATTCTTAGAAAACAGAATTACGGGTACTTTCGATTATTATAACAGAGTTACCAATGACTTATTGTATCCGCAGCCTGTAAGCCTGGCTACCGGCTTTGCAAGTGTATTGAGTAATATTGGAACTTTGAAAAACTCAGGATTTGAGATTGGTTTGAGTGGCGATATTTTTCGTCAAAAAGATTTCAAATGGAATGTATCTGTAAGCTATACCAATAACACTAATAAAGTAACCAGCCTGATCTCTGATGATGTTCCTTCAACAGGTACTTCAAGGTTAAAAATTGGTCAGCCGCTGAACACCTACTTCCTGGTAAGATGGGCGGGCATAAATCCGGCAAATGGCAAGAACCAGTATTATAAAGCAGACAATAGTATTACAGAAACCTATTCTGCCAGTGATGCTGTACTGCTGGAAGGTAAAACACCACTTGCTAAGTACTTTGGTAGCGTGAATTCAAATGTTACATTCAAACAGTTTGATTTATCTCTGCAATTCTACTATACCGGTGGTAATTACACATATAATAACCAATACCA
>JAYTOS010000118.1:0-2114 GCA_043747705.1 Bacteroidota bacterium | reverse complement strand
TTTACCGGCAGTGGTCTCGATACAAAGATTGAAATAATACATTTTGATACGGTTGATTATGAACCATCATTCAAAGAAGAAATAAGGTCTGTTTTCTCAAAATTCACGGTCAATCTCGAAAAACTTTGTTTGCTCAATGGGTGGGTAGCTAAAGAACATGCTGCCATGATCCTGCAATGTTTGCAGCGATGGAAGATATCCCCTGATGAAATAGACCTTATTGCCAGTCATGGCCAAACTATTTACCATGCCCCTAAATGGTTGCACCAGCAGGAAAAATTTGGCAATGCAACTTTACAGATTGGCGACGGCGACCAGCTTGCCGTAGCAACAGGGATAATAACGGTTAGCGATTTCAGACAAAAACATATTGCCGCAGGCGGGGAAGGTGCACCTTTAGCCGTTTATGGGGATTATTTTATTTTCAG
Organism: Bacteroidota bacterium; assembly: GCA_043747705.1. GTDB lineage: Bacteria > Bacteroidota > Bacteroidia > Chitinophagales > Chitinophagaceae > Sediminibacterium. The sequence goes on along the minus strand of JAYTOS010000118.1, from coordinate 1,686 downwards.
CAAGAAGGGTGAGAACAGGATCATGCTGAATATTGGTGGGATAGCCAATTTTACTTATTTACCCGGTAACCTCAATGCAGCAGCTATCTTCAGTTCAGATACCGGCCCGGGCAATACACTGATAGATGCCTATGCACAGGCACATTTTCAGGTTGCTTTTGATAAAAATGCCGCGATTGCCTCACAGGGAATTATTAATGAAGATTTGTTACAGGCATTAATGCAACATACTTTCTTTGCAAAGAATTTTCCAAAAACAACAGGCCCTGAATTATTTAACCTGGCTTACCTCGAATCGGCCATACTGATGGCGGATATTCCGTCTATTGCGCATGTTGATGTGATGGCTACACTCACGCGGTTCAGTGCCATTACCATTGCAGCAGCTTTACAAAGAACCCTCAATAAAGAGGGAAGTTTTGTCATTTACACAAGCGGCGGTGGTATGCATAATCCTTTATTAATGCAACATATCCACTTGCTTTTGCCGGGCTACCGTTTCTTTACTACAGATACACTACATATAAACCCCGATGCAAAAGAAGCGTTACTTTTTGCCATACTCGCTAATGAATGTGTGGCAGGCGGAGAAACAGTGATCGGCAATGGTACAAATGATATCCCTTCGGTAAGTATGGGTAAGATCAGCTTCCCGTGGTAATCAAAAATCAAATGGTATATGTATGAAAAAGTCCCGCAGAAAAAGTGCAGGACCCTTTTTGGATAAACACAGGTGTAATATTATTTTCATGTTTTAGAGAAAACACTTACCGAACCGCTTCTGGTAATTTCCAACGCGATGTACTCATTTTTGGTTGTAAAGGATACATAATAATTGGTCTCATTATTATTTACGTTCTGAAACTCAATACATTCCTTTACCTGGTAATCAGGAAATGTATATTTGGTAGTAATCGTTTGAATGGCAGATTTTGGTAACTTATCAAAAGCAATTGTATTACTGGTACCAATCAGTTCGCCCTGCACATCATAGAAAGCATCTACTTTTTCATTGTTGAGTACAAAACTTACCTTGTCAAACTGTTCATCAGCTTTCCATGAAACATTTTGCGCTTTGGTAAATGTGTTGGTAAAATGCTTAGTTACGCTGGCACTGATACTTTTTGGACCAGCGAATGCAGTTGTTCCGATTGCGAGGGCTGCGAGAGCCGTAATAAATAATTTTTTCATTGTGTTTAGTTGACTGTTTTAAAAATATTTGGTTTTGTTTGTTTCAATTTGATATGTCAAAAGTAGAAACGGACGAAGAATAGACGGAGTAGTTTGTGATTAGTTACACCCAACAGGCGGGTGTTATTATAAGCGGTGTTAATGAAAATGTTAATGTAGGTTAATGAACAGCTAAAACCCAATCACAGCAGCTATTTGCGGAGATTTCTTAATAAAATCATAAAGAACCTTTCTGTGTGACGAGTGCGATGTCACAACTGCACGCTTTAGGACGAACGGTTATGCTACCGGCAAAAAAGTAGGTGGATTATCTATAAACAAGCGGATTTGAATGCCTGTAGCAAACAAAAATCCCCGTTACAAAAAGTAAAACGGGGATTAATATCTTATTGGCTATGGGCCAAAGACCATTGTCTATTTCTTCTGCACGGTAGGATAATGGTCTATCGTTTCAAATACATTACGCTTATCCTGCTTTAACAGGTAAATGAACTT
>JAYTOS010000117.1:0-1196 GCA_043747705.1 Bacteroidota bacterium | reverse complement strand
ATTGGGGCGTTACCCCTTTTGCTGTAAAAAAAAGTGATGAAAAAATAAGTGAGTCGATTGACGCTTTTAACGCCATCTGCGAATCTGCGGCTAAAAAATCCAATGCGCATTTCATCAATATCACGGAAGAAACCCGGAAAGCCAAAAAAGACAGTTCACTCCTGGCCAGTGACCAATTGCATTATTCCGGAAAGGCTCATGCTATATGGGCCGGGAAATTGGCGAAGTTAATTGAAGCGAATATTTTAAACACATAGGTTCATTAGTTAGAAAAAAGATATTAAAGGTGTATTTCTATGTTGCCTTTATGTTTCAAAAAAAATCATACATAAACAGCCATCTCTGATTGGTATTTTCGCGCAACAATCTTCGCCTGCTCTGCAAAATCTTCCCCTTTACCGGCAAAAATGATAGCGCGACTTGCATTAACCAGTAAGCCACAGTCTTTATTCAATCCGTATTTAGATACTTCTTCAAGGCTACCCCCCTGTGCGCCTACCCCTGGCACCAGGAGAAAATGATCGGGAATAATGGAACGTATGTGACCCAGTTCTTCAGCGCGCGTGGCTCCTATTACGAACATTATATTTTCAGTTGTGCCCCAGGATGCTGTTTTTTCCAGAACCTTTTCATACAATCGTTTTTCATTTCCATTGGCAACAGTCAGTTGCTGAAAATCGTTGCTGCCTGCATTGGACGTAAGGCCCAAAATAATGGTCCATTTATTTACATAGTCCAGGAACGGACGTATACTGTCCTCGCCCATATAAGGGGCAACCGTTACTGCATCGAATGGCAATACTTCAAAAAATGTTTTGGCATATTGTGAAGAGGTATTACCAATATCACCTCGTTTGGCATCGGCAATTTTCAAATGGGTATTAGGAATGTAGTGAACCGTTTTCTCCATAGCCTCCCACCCTTTCAAGCCCTGCGACTCATAAAAAGCCGTATTGATCTTATAGCTTACACAATAATCCTTTGTAGCATCTATGATAGCTTTATTAAACTGAAAAACGGCATCGGGATTCGATTGAAGGTGTTTGGGCAACCTGGTAATATCTGTATCAAGGCCTACACAGAGATAGTTTTGTTTTTGCCGTATCTGCGCAACAAGTTGGGTGCGGTTCATGGTTCAAAGATAAGAAGGGGAAGTCCGGAAGTGGGAAAGTGAGAAAGAAAATTTCATCTCCTAA
>JAYTOS010000116.1:0-1647 GCA_043747705.1 Bacteroidota bacterium | reverse complement strand
CGGTTGATATTGCCCAGCAACTCAAACCAGGCAATAAAAAATCCTTTAGGGTAAAGGGAAAGTTGGATAAACATCCGATCTCAGGAATGGCAGTATTTCCTATCGGAAAGGGAGGCTTTATCCTGCCGTTGAATGCTTCTATACGCAAGGGTACCCATAAAAGGAAAGGCGCGATATTGGAGGTGCAATTAACTTTAGATACAAATCAACTTGTCATTCCTCCTGCCTTTTTGGAATGTTTGGCCGATGAGCCTGAAGCGGAAACTTTTTTTAACCAACTCAAGCCCTCTCACCGTAATTATTATATCAAATGGCTTGGTGGCGTAAAAAGCGAAGAAGCTGTTGCCAAAAGAATGGCACAGGCAGTTACAGCCTTGTCTAAAGGACAGGATTTTGTGGCTATGCTACAAAACCATAAAGCCCGGCGGGAAAAGGATGGCTATTAAAAACACAGCTCCAGTTATTTCGGCTAATTTATAATTTTAGGAAGCTTACAGTTACTAAGAGAGAATATAGGAACGCGGCAGATATGTTAGGGTAATTTCTTTATAAAAGATGATTAATAGTTACAACTATTTCAGCAACCCCTTTATCTCATTCAGCTTCATCAAAGCTTCAACAGGTGTGAGGCGGTTAATGTCCATCTCGGTTAACATTTTACGGATATCTTCAAAAGTTTGTGAATGGGCATCAAAAATAGATAGCTGCATTTTGGGGGCAGAGAGTTTTTTAATGTTCTGAGCAGCAGGAATGCTTGACCCGGTCGGCACGCTCAAAGCGGCCTGAACGGTAGATACTTTATTACCCCTAGAACTACTATCCACACTATCATCCACATGTTTCTCTTCCAATTGTTTCAGTATATCATTCGCCCTGTCTATTAATGAAGGTGGCATGCCGGCCATTTTGGCTACATGTATTCCAAAGCTGTGTGTGCTGCCGCCACGGGCCAGTTTGCGCAGGAAAATAATTTTATTTCCAACCTCCTTATGGGTTACATGGAAATTTTGTACACGGGGTAGTTTTTCTTCCAGTTCATTGAGCTCGTGATAGTGTGTGGCAAATAAAGTTTTGGGTACGGCAGCGGAGGCGTGTAAATATTCTACAATACTCCAGGCAATCGAAATACCATCGTATGTTGAGGTACCCCGGCCGATCTCATCTAATAAAATCAAACTTCTTTGAGAGATATTATTGATGATACTGGCCGTTTCATTCATCTCTACCATGAAAGTAGATTCGCCACCACTTAAATTATCACTGGCACCCACGCGGGTAAATATTTTATCAGTTAACGGAACCTTCGCTCCTGTTGCAGGTACAAAACTGCCCATGTGGGCCATTAATGTAATAAGCGCGGTTTGACGGAGTATGGCACTCTTACCACTCATATTCGGTCCGGTTAAAATAATAATTTGTTGATCGGATGGGTTTAGGGTGATGTCATTTGAAACATACGCTTCCCCCACAGGCAGGTTTCTTTCAATTACCGGGTGACGGCTTTCTTTCAGTTCCAGTTCAAAGCCTTCATGCAGTTCGGGTTTTTTATAATTAAACTGGATGGCATTCTCCGCAAAACAAAGCAGGCAGTCCATCGTAGCCAGTATATTCCCATTTACCTGTATAGGCGCAATATAATCCTGTAGC
>JAYTOS010000115.1:0-2893 GCA_043747705.1 Bacteroidota bacterium | reverse complement strand
GTAATTGATGCTGAAATGCAGAATTATCTTACTGCGGGTCAGCCTTTAAAAGATACATCCTGGGCATTTAATGAAGCGGATCCCACAAAAACATATTTTAACGGATACGTTCAGGTCAATCAATCCAATACCGGAGAACCTGGCAGGGATGGCGGATGTAATGTAAGTGGTTTGGGTACTGTTCCTATTGTAACCGGTACACAAAATCTGACCCTTACCAATATTGCCAGGATAAAAACAACATCTGTAAAATTTGACCCGCTTAGTAATGATTATATCGTAACACTAAACTTTACCTGGAAGGGTGGTTTGGCTGCACCCCTTACACAATCTATTGTTGGCAGGTTAAAGTATGTGTCAAAGGCTAGAGTTCAAATTGGTACCGGTGCTGCGTATTATGTTTTTGGTTTACAATTAAAGTTCCAGTTTAACTGCAGGGATTTTGGTGTTGTGAGCACAAGTATTGCCGATAAAGTAGATATCGAATGTAACATGAACTTCAATAATAAATAATCCCAAAAGAATTGTTATGAAAAAAATGATGATATATATCGGTATTTTTTTTACAGTAGCTATTGGGTTAACCGGTTGTTACCATGATGTTATTTTACCGGATACTGTTGTTGATCCCGACGGACCACCGCAGGCAGTAAGTTTTAAGACAGATATTGCCCCAATGGTGAATACCAAATGCGCTTTATCCGGCTGCCATGTTTCGGGTGCACATAAACCTTTTATGGCAAGCGGGATATCCTACCAGGAAATTGCTAACGGAGGTTTTGTGAATACATCTATTCCCAAAGAAAGCATTATATATAAAATGATCAACGGGGAAATGCAGCAATATATCTCCTCTGCAAGTGACAGGCAAAAAATATATGATTGGATCAGAAATGGTGCGCCGAATAATTAAGTCATTGTAAAAAATTTTCAACATGAAACTAAAAACATATATACCTGTTCACGGGTTTATTTTACCGGCATACCTGGCCTGTTGCCTTTTTTTACCGCAGGCTAAATTGTTTGCGCAGGATAGTACTATTGCTGCTAAAGAAATAATAGCACCTGCTAAGGCAAAGCCGGTAAAAAATACTTTTCAAAGTGTATGGATTATTGATAACCAAACGGTAATGGTATCAAAAAAGGGAACGTTTGAAATGGACATTATGCATCGGTTTGGAACAGTTACTAAAGGGTATGATGATTTCTGGGGGTTTTTCGCCCCATCCAATATCCGGTTGGGTGTAAGTTATGCGCCTGTTAACAGACTTAATGTAGGTATTGGTATTACAAAAAGCAATATGCTGTGGGATGTAAGTGCCAAATATGCCATTATCGCACAAACAAAAGGTAAATACCCGGTGAGTATTACTTACTATGGAAACATAGGTTATGATACGAGGAAAGACGCGGACCATAGCCTTTTCAAATACCAATCGCAAAGGGTGCTTACTTTCAACCAATTGATTATTGCCAGGAAAATAACCGATAAATTTTCTTTACAGGTAGCCCCAAGTATCTCTCATCAGAATTCAGTGAATGGGTACTACACAAAAAATGACAGTACCGGAAAGGAAACATTCAAAGAAATGAATTTTGATCACTTTGCGATTGCTTTATCCGGAAGGTATAGATGGACCAATGTGACGTCTATTATTTTCAACTATGATCAGCCCATTACAAAACATAATACACATAACCCGAATCATAATTTGTCTTTAGGTTTTGAATTTAATACAAGTGCTCACTCATTCCAGTTATTCATGGGTAATTATTCACTGCTTAGTCCGCAACGGAATAATCTTTACAATGCAAACAGCCCTTTCAATTATACCCAGGCTGACGGTACAAAAGTGGAAGGTGGTAAATGGGTAATCGGTTTTAATATAACCAGATTATGGAATTGGTAGATAAAGGTTGATATAGGTTTATTCAAAGTAAGGCCCATGTAATAAGGGGCTTTATTTTTTTGTTACATTGCTTTGGCGAATGAAAAGGATACTGTTATGAAATTTCAATTTCTTACTTATTGTTTACTGGTTTTGTTAATTACATCCTGTACTAACAATCCTCATCAAACGCTAGGGATTCAAAATATACATAAAAATAAGCCAGGCAGCAGTTTTTCAGATACAGTACGTATACAATATCCTTCTGCCATCTTTTATCACCCGGATTCATTGCAGTTACAAAAAATTGCCGCTGTTACCGATACAATGGTATTTAAAAGTACAGTGCATGAATTCTTTTACCAGATGCGGTATTCACGTATTGTTTTAAAAAAACACTATCCACATATAAAAATTATAGAAGTAATAAAGGCACGGTGGCTTCTGTTTGAAAAAAAGGATGGTACAAAAGAATGCATTGACTTAGATGCGAAAAACGATACGGAAGGTCTTTTTGTGTTCGATGGCAGGAGTGAACCGAGGTTGCTGGATATGACCAATATTGAAACGGAACTTGGGTATTACTTTGTGCCCGAAAAAAAATCTTAGTAAGCGATCAGTTTCACAATAGCTTCGAGATATTGCTTATCTATCTCATCAAACTGATCCAATACTTCACTGTCAACATCTAATATCCCCCAAACCATACCCTCTTTCATCAAAGGAACGACTATTTCTGATTTGGATAAACTGCTGCAGGCAATATGGCCGGGAAATTTTTCTACATCGGGAACAATCAATACTTCCGCTTTGGCCCAACTGGTGCCGCATACGCCACGGCCTTTGTTAATTCTTGTACAGGCAACCGGCCCCTGAAAAGGGCCTAATACCAGCTGCTCATCTTTCACCAAATAAAAGCCTACCCATAGCCAACCGAATTGTTCTTTTAATGCAGCGGCAATATTGGCAAGGTTGGCAATCAAATCCTTTTCCCCTTCAATCAT
>JAYTOS010000114.1:0-1739 GCA_043747705.1 Bacteroidota bacterium | reverse complement strand
GAAGTTTCTGCTTCGCTTAAAGAACGGCCTTTCATTTTTTTCCAGTTATCAATATCATGGCAGGCTTTTTCAAATTCGTATTTTATGCCACTCACCCCCCAACTGAAATTACCAATGATTGTTGGTAACAACCCGGCCCCAAAAACATTACAGCTTACACTGATTACAGAACCGGTATTAATGGCAGAGTTAATGGCCACCCTCGAATAATCGCCCATGATCACACCGCATTTTTGTCCAACACCTACATATTTTTCAGAACCGATATCCCATACTTTTACCTCACTCGCGTTATTCTTTACATTGCTGTTGGTACTACCTGCTCCACAATTACACCATTCGCCTATTACCGAATCGCCCAGGTAACCATCGTGGGCTTTGTTACTGTATCCCATCATCACCGTATTCTTTATTTCACCACCACCCATGCAGTTAGGTCCTAAGGTAGTAGCCCCATACACACGGCTGTTCAATTTTAATACCGCATTATCTCCCAATACAAACGGTCCTCTTATTACAGAGCCCTCCATTATTTCACTTTTCTTACCAATATAAATAGGACCTGTACCTGCATTTAGTGAGCAGTATGTAAGCTTTGCACCTTCTTCAATAAAAATATCAGCAGCGTGTAAAACATTAATCGTAGCGGGAATCTTTTGTGATATTCTTCCTTTTGTAATGACTGCAAAATCTGCACGGATCATTTCATCATTCCACTGCATCAGCTGCCAGGGGTGTTCCAAACGTTTTGCGGTAAAATGGTCACGGATATTTGTAAAAAATTGGAGGGAATTGGCGGAATCAAACAACTCAAATGCAATACCGGTTTTTCCGGCAATCAATCCTTTCTCATCTGCCAGGCAACAACCGGGTTCTAATGAAAGGATTGAGTCGAGCAGGTCCTGATCGGGCATTATCGCCGCATCAATCCATAGATGTTCGCCATTACCGGGCAATGGGTACAAAGGCTGCAAATATTTTTCTGTATGAATAAATACCTGCTGTTGGCCTTTCTGCTCCCATCTCTCCCGGATAGAAAAAATACCAAAGCGCATATCTGCCACTGCTTTTGTATAAGTAAACGGGAGAAGCCCTTTGCGGAATTCATTATCAAACAAAATAATGGCCATGTTAGCAAAGTAACTGATAATTTGAGAAAGACCATAGACTACGGCCCCTTGAACATTGAAAAAAAAGTAAGTAACCATTGGGCGACCAAGGGTGATGGACAGCGGACCATGGACTAAATTTTGTTTCCTACCTTGCGCACTCAAATCCATAAAACAATACTTTATGAGCCTTGGTTACTTTTCATACCCTATGCCTGCCAATGAGCCAATATTACAATATGCACCGGGCAGTGCTGAACGGGCCGCTTTGAAAAAAACACTTGCCGAACTAAAAAAGAAGCCGGTTGAGATACCGATGTATATCGGTGGAAAAGCAGTAAAAACGGGTAAAAAAACAGCTATTCATCCGCCACATGAGACCAATCATACTTTAGGTTTTTTTCATGCAGGCGAAGAAAAACATGTACACCAGGCCATTGAGGCGGCCTTGAAAGCGAAAGACGCTTGGGCTGCCATGAGTTGGGAAAACAGGGCGCATATCTTTTTAAAAGCAGCCGACTTGATGGCCACTAAGTACCGTTTTCATATGAATGGTACAACCATGCTGGGACAAAGCAAGAATGCCTACCAGGCCGAGATAGACAGTGCCTGTGAACTGATAGATTTTTT
>JAYTOS010000113.1:0-1151 GCA_043747705.1 Bacteroidota bacterium | reverse complement strand
CCCGGTAGAGAATGCCAATCCTATCGAAGGAGATTTTCAGATGCCGGGTGTAGAAGACCAGGCGCTGCTAACTTTTAATACCTCTACTAATGGATTAGCGGAATACACCGCTTCTAACTTTAATAATGCCTTAAAGGGTTCGCTGCTGGCATGTGGTTACAACGGCAGTATTTACAAAATTGGTTTAACGGCCGATGGAACCAATGTAACCAATTCTAAATCTGCTGCTGCCAAATTAAACCAAGACCTTCCATTTGCTTCAGGATTCGGATCAACGCCCCTTGATATTACTACTCAGGGAGACAATGATATTTTTCCTGGAACAGTATGGGTTGCCATATATGGTTCAAATGCAATAACCATATATGAACCACAGGATTTTCAGGTTTGTACCGGCTTGTATAACAGTGCAGATGATGATTTTGATAAGTATACAAATGCTGATGAAGTGGACAATGGCACAAACCCATGTTCTGCAGCCAGCGTGCCACCCGATAATGATCATGATTTTGTGTCTGATTTAAATGATACAGATGATGATAATGACGGTATAGCAGATAATGTAGATGCGTTTGCCATAGATAGTCTAAATGGACTTGCCACCAAACTTCCAATTAAATATGATCTATTAAATAATAATCCCGGGACAGGCTTTTTTGGTTTGGGCTTCACCGGTCTTATGACTAATAAAACAAGTGATTATATTAAGTTATACAACCCACAAAATTCAATAGCTGGTGGTGCAGTGGGCGCTTTAACCATACCATCCGTTTCTGAGGGTGATGCCTTAGGAAACCTGAACAGCCAGGAAAATGGTTTTCAGTTTGGTGTAAAATCACCAATTGAAGCAGGGCCCTTTACTATACAGGCAAGAATGTTAGGCCCATTTTTCAACAATAGTACCCCTCAGAATAATCAATCACAAGGCATTTATATAGGAACCGGCGACCAGGACAATTATCTAAAAATTGCTTTAAATGCCAATAATGGCATAGGCGGTATAGAAGTAGTATATGAAAATGCGGGCACTGCCACCAGTTACCAATTTCAGGTTGCAGGCGGTATCCCAGGTTCTCTGCTCGATCTTTTCCTTTCAGTAGATCCTGCTTCAGGAAAAGTACAGCCCAAATATGCTTCAAATAACGGAGCAA
>JAYTOS010000112.1:0-8448 GCA_043747705.1 Bacteroidota bacterium | reverse complement strand
CAAGGTCAATAGTTGGGTGTTCAGAATAATATTCAGAGCCCAATAAACCTTTTTCTTCCCCGCTAACCGTCATAAAAATTATGGTTCTTCTGGGCTGGTTACTTTTTCTGGCTGCTGCTGCAAAAGCTTCTGCCATTTGCATAACACCTACGCTTCCTGAGCCGTCATCATCAGCACCATAATAAATTACATCGCCATTTTTACCAAGATGGTCATAGTGGCCGGTAAGAAAAATATATTCATCTTTTTTATCCGTACCGGGTAATATGCCAATCACGTTACTGCTTTCTCTGGTTTCAGGTATCTTATTAGCACCTATCTGTAACTCAGCAAAATAATTTCCTTTATTGACATTCTTTAAATCTGCAAAAAGAACTTTTGATGTACGGCCGAGTAAGGCAGAAGCTACTTCATCTGATATAGTTGCAACAAAAAGCGAAGGATCGGCTGGTAAGTTCAACACCATGCGGCCTTTGAGCTGGGTAGGTGTTCTGCGGGGAAGATCTGCAGAAACAATCAACAACCCGGCAGCACCTTTATTTTTTGCCGCATTAATTTTTCCCTGGTTGGGGTTGAAGCCACGTCCCGCCCTTCCTGCAGGGGCCACAGCCGTAGTACCCCCTTCAAGCACAATCACTACTTTTCCCTTTACGTCAAGACCGGCAAAGTCATTCCTTTTTGAGGCAGAATCAACAATACCATAACCGGCAAAAACAATATTATTAATTGTCTTAATGCCATTACTAATATTTGAGAGGCCGAAGCTGTAATCTTTATCCCATGTAAAAGTTCTTCCATTAACCCTTAATAACTGGTCGCTCATCGCATCAATATAAACAGGATATAACTGTTGGTAGCTGCCGTTGTTACCTGGTTTCAACCCTATTTTTTTGAAATGCTCTTCTATCCAGGCAGCTGCTCTTTTTTGTCCGGGAGAGGCAGTTTCACGTCCCTCCATTTCCGCGCTTGCTAAAATGGTCAGTTTTTCTTTTAAAGCCTCTTTTGTAATAAGGGAGGCATATTTAGCGGCCTCATCTGTTTTTTGTGCCAGGGCTACCGTTGCGGCAAATGGCAAGCAGATCAATAGTAATTTTTTCATCATGGTGTATAGTTGTTTGAGTTAAAGACAGATGTTTAACAGGGTATTTTATTGATACGGGTTTGATGACGGCCACCTTCAAAAGCGGTAGTCATAAACAATTCTATCATCTGTTGCGCCAATACCAATGCAACAAAACGGGCCGGGATACAGATGATATTGGCATTATTATGCTGGCGGGTTACGATGGCTACATCATTCTGCCAACATAAGCCTGCACGAATGTTGGGGTGTTTATTGGCGGTGATAGCAACGCCATTGGCGGTGCCACATAGTAAGATGCCGAAACAGGTTTCGCCATTGGCAACACTGGTAGCGGTGGGGTGGGCAAAATCCGGGTAATCAACGGAGTCGGTAGAAAAAGTACCAAAATCTTTCACCTGGTAACCTTTTTCGGTTAACCATTTTATCAGCACTGTTTTATACGCAAACCCTGCATGGTCGCAACCTATGGCAATAGGTTTGGTACTATCGAAAACAAAACTCATGTTATTATAATTGGGCGACTAAGATAACAGATTGCGCGAAGAGCATTTTAAAAAAAGTACGAATGGATGAAAAAGGGGTTAAAAAGTTAAAGGGGTTAAAAAGGTTAAAAGTTTTATTTACACTTTTAACCTTTTTAACCCCTTTAACCTATCCTAATCGCTCATCAACTCCACTCTTTCTCTTCTTCCTTCTCCTTTTCTTTCGAAACCCTCGAGGAAACGATGATGCTCAATTCATATAAAAGCCATAAAGGGGTGAATACGATCATTTGGCTCATCCAGTCGGGACTGGGGGTGATGAATGCTGCAAGGATAAGAATAACAACAATAGCGTATTTGCGCGTCCTTTTCAGGAATGAAGGGGTAATTAAACCTATCTTGGTTAATATGAATGCCAATACCGGCAACTCAAATGCCAGGCCACAACCCAGTATGATATTAGTTAGATTATCTATATAATCAGCCAGCGTTGGCCTTGTGGTAATAAAACCCTTGGTACCCAATTGAAAACCGCCAAGAAAATTAAACGTGAAGGGACCCAGTAAAAAGTAGCCGAAAGCAGCACCGGTAAAGAAAAAAAAGGAAACCCAAAAAATGACAAACCGGGTATTTTTAACTTCTTTCTCTTTCAATGCCGGGCGAACAAAACGCCAGAACTCCCAGAATATAAAAGGAAATGCCACAACGACACCGCCAATCAGGGCCATGGAGATACTGCTCAGGAACTGACCGCCAAAAGTATTACTCTGCATTTCTACTTTTACAGCCGGCATACACAAAGCCTCGCCCATATGTGCCCAATGACTGAATTGGCATAATACCCGGTAACTGATAAAATCAGGATTAAGCGGGCCATAGATAACATTATCAAATATCCAGTTGCGGTAATAGAAGATTACACCGCCCATAACCAGGATGGCTAATACACAGCGGATAATATGTGACCGCAATTCTTCCAGATGATCTATAAAAGTCATCTCGGATTTTCCTGATTCCGGGTTTCTGTTAAATAGCGCCATTTCTTTCTTTGACTGTTATAAGGCGGCAAAGTTACGGGGAAGGATGACATAAAAAACATTCACTTTCGGCCCTTAAAATGGTGCCTGGATTAAAAAGCTGGATTAAGCCTTTATGCTTTCGGGTACTATAGGATTATTTCTTATAAAAGGGCAGTAAAAAAGCGAACCTATGCGATAACAGCCATTTCCGATAAAACAGCGGTAAGCTGTTCCTGTAATTGCCGGGTATTTTGGTAAATAACTGTCTGCTGCGCACTTCCTGCAGCCGTGGTTGAATGTTCTGCAAGGGCATTTCGTAAATAGATAAGCGGCTTTTTTACGGCAACGGCATATCCTATTTCAATACCTACCCCAATGGCTTTGTCTGATACTTCGGCAATTACCATATCGGAAGATAAAATGTCTGCAAAAGCCTGCTGCATCATTTGTTTTTCCTCATTGGGAGAAAAACGATAAGTATCCACAAAAACAAACAGGCTTGTTTGAAAACCGGCCAGTATTTGGCGGATGGTTTCAATTTCAGTTTCTAAAAACTTCCTGTTACTGTAACTAACGGATAGGTATGCTTTCTTCATGATGGGGGGCAAAGAAGATAAAGTAATACAACAAAAAAATCAGCGGAGAATTTTCATTTTCACCATTTCGATCCTGGTATCACTAACATTGAGTATATCAAATTTATAGTCGTCAATAATAATTGTTTCTTTTTGTTTGGGAATCGTTTGGTGTTCATTAATGATGTAACCACTCAGGGTTTCAGATTCGCTTGCGGGGAATTTCATATCGTATTTTTCATTCAGGTAATCCAGTTCCATGCGGCCGCTTAAAATAAACTCATCTTCTGATATTTTTTTTTCTTCAAATTCTTCCACATCATATTCATCCTGTATCTCGCCGAATATTTCTTCGAGAACATCTTCCATGGTAACAATACCCGCGGTGCCCCCAAATTCGTCTACTACCCAGGCAATACTTTTTCTTTCTTTGGTGAATTTGCTGATCAGGTCTGTTGCACTCATACTTTCCGGAACGGCCATAATGGGGTGCAGCACTGATTGAATGGTATGTGGTTTTTTAAACAGGTCTAATTGGTGTATGTAGCCGAGTATTGAATCAATGTTATCATCAAACACCAACAGCTTACTTAATTGTGTACTGATGAACAGCTGTTTGGCATCTTCTATCGGTGTATTAATATCCAGGCCTTCTATCTCTGTTCGCGGAACAAGGCATTGCCTGATTTTTACCATGGGCAGACTCAATGCATTTTCAAATAATTCTGTATTCAGCTCCTGGCTGTCTTCATCCTGCTCCTTGGTTTGCTGGAAAAAATGTTCCAGGTCAACTTTGGTAAATGCATCATTCCTGTCGTTCACCCGCACATTAAAAATATAGGTGAGTACCCATTGCGAAAAATTAACAAAAAAGTTAGTGATGGGTTGAAACAGCGTATGAAAAAACTGCGCAACAGGCGCAAAAAAACTTAGTAACAGGTCATTCTTCGCCCTGAAAATAGCTTTGGGTAAAAACTCACCAATGATCAAAACAACAATAGAAGAGAGAAAAGTATCAAATCCAAGTTTCAGGTATTCATTTTGAAAGTGTAAGGGATTCCACAGCGTTTTCTTTAACAGATCATGGAATAACAAACCATAGATCACTAAAAAAACATTCAGGCCAACCAGGCAGCTTCCGATAAAACGTGCCGGGTGTTCCATAAAGTTGGATAAGATAATACCGCTTTTCTTACCCTGCTTTTTTTTCAACTCGATACTTAACCGGTTGGCAGTTACGAATGCAATTTCATATCCGGCAAAAAAACCAATAAGGATTAAGGTTATGGCTATACAGATAATGGTATAAAGCTCTGTCATATAGGAAAATTAGGACAAAAAACTTGTTTCGCAAAGCGTTGGGCATCAGACCAGGGACCTGATTTGTGAGTGATTTCGGGTAATACCCACGAAACCAGGCCGGAGAAATTTTACGCACGATTCACGTCTCAGGTTTCACGAATCTCAAGTGCCCCGTTTTTACGGGGCACTTTCACCGATAAGTACACATGAGAAAATCGGCTGTGTGAAATATATACATGAAGAAAAACGTAAGTAACTTCTAAATACAGAAAAAGTTACAGGGCCGGAGAATATGGAATATCGAACAAAGGTTTTTGAATGATGAAGTGAAATAATTACGCCAATCGGTTACTTGAAATCAACCGTACAGTTCTGGCATTTCACATCTATTTTCAACAATTTTCCATCGCCTACAACAGCTGTGAATTTTGAAGGTGTATCGTTACTTAAATAGTTGCTATTTGTGCTTGTAAGTACGCCCCTAAACGTTCCGCCTGAAATGGATCCAGGTATGTTAAGGGCGGTTAAGATATTGCTGCCATTTGCATAAGCAGGGCTTACATAGCCTGTAACAGTAAGGTTACTAAGCGATCCTGCAGTTGTAATATTTGTTTGTGGAATGGTAGTTGCTAAGATATGGGAAACAGTGTCGTTAATTGGGGTAGAGGCGATACGGCTTCCGGTAACACTAATGCTGCTAAGCGATCCCAAAGATGCAATTGTTGAGGAAGCAAGCTTAGATAGGCTACCGGCCAGCATTTGGACCTTGAGATCAATGGTTTCCTTTTTTTCGAAATTGCCATACACAGCACTGTAGGCACCCGTAAAATCAACCGAAAAATTCTTTGCATTTTTTAATGGGATCCTGATATCGGCATACTTGTCGTCTATCTTAATAAAGGTTACAGTGCTGGCTACATTTCTTACTTTAAGGTCTGCATTGGCACCTTCTATATCAAGAGAGCCGTTAAGTTTGGTTATGTGGAAATTGCCATAATTTTTTCTGCCGCGTATATCACCTGCCTCTTCCAAATCATATTCATCGTTGATACTACGCAATACCATTTTTTTGGCGGCGGCCATTTCAATGGTAGAGTTTTTACTGTCAATATCAAGATCATCGATGTTTCTGGCACTGAAGCGACCATTGATAAATTCTATTTCTGCAGTTTTAATATCCCCCATATTGATATTGGAATATTTAGAACGGAGAATGAATTTATTCAGATTACCTGCTTCTAAGTTACCATTAGTAATATCAACATTCAGATCATTAATATTGTCTGAAAGTGTTATATCTGCATACCTGCTTTCAATATCCAATTTACTGCCTGTGGGTACGGTGATGACTAGTATATTTTTTAAATCGCTCTTGGAACCAAGTTTCTGCCCCGAACCGTTAAAAACAGCAACACCCGCACCCCCTAAGGATATCTCATTTGACCCGCTACCCAATAAATAGAAATTACCCGCTCCTGATATACCCCCCGATTTTATTTTAACAGATCCGCCTAAGGTCTTCAGTGATAAGTTTATTTTTTCAAACCACGCTTCATCTCCGAGTTTATTTTCACCTTCATAATAAACAGTGGCGGCCACTTTTACTTTTTGCTGATCCCAGGTTTTTATCACGATGCCCCTGAAATAATTATTAATATAAATATCTCCGTTTTTAGGTACGGCAACCTCTTTGCTTACTTCTTTCGATTTAAGGTCTTCGTCTTTTATTTTCGCCTGTAAAAATGTGCTTACGTTACTCAAAGTGCCCACGGTGTTTATACTTTGTTGTGCGTTTAGTGCGGTGGTAATGCTAAGCAATGCAAATCCACTCGTGATTATTTTTCTCATATCAGGGTTCATTTTCTTAAGGGGGTTACATATTCAGGAAATAGGTTCTGGCAGAATCAACAGGAACGTGATTTTGTTTATAGCGGTTGTTGGTTTTGTTCATTTCAATTTGTAATTGTTTCAAAATACTGAGCTTTTGTTGGTATAGGTTTATCAGTTGATCAAGCAATTCATTATTCATACCGTGCCTTGCAATGTCTGATTTGATTACTTTCTCATCTTTCTCCATCTGTTTGATCTGTACTTTGAAATCATTAAAATATTCCGGTGTTTCCGCATACATAGGCATAGCACTTACCCTTTCCCGTTGCAGGTTAATCACCTGCGTAAAACTGCTCTCGATACCAGAAAGTGCCGTAACGTCTTCCATACTGTTTATGGGTAGTGATGGGTTTACAGGCTTATGAATTTTTACGGTTATTTTGGTTTTGGATATCGTATTCGATGTTGGAGTTTCAACAGTGGCGGTTTCGTTTTGAACAGGTGCTGGAGCCACTATTCTTTTTTGCACTTTGGTTTCGCTTATTGGGGTATTTGTTTTTTTATCACGCAACACATACCAGGTTCCAATACCGGCAAGCAGCAATACACAGGCAGCTATTGCCCAACGTGTAAACATAATTATGGCGGCCGGTTTTTTATTGCCGGTGGTTTCCTGCCTGATATTTTGCCATACCTGCGAACGGGGTTCGTCGAGGTTTAGCTCATCAGCGTGGTTTTGTAAATATTTTTTTAACTCATCCATGTATTTGTAATTGCCTGGTTATTCGTTCCTGTAATAAATGCCTTGCCCGGTGGTATTGACTTTTGCTGGTTGATTCTGAAATGCCGAGCTGTTCGGCAATTTCCTTATGACTATAATCTTCCACCACAAAAAGATTAAATACCTGCCGGCAACCATCAGGCAGCCCTTTAATCTCCCGGTGGATGATATCGAAATTTACCGTCTTCCACCATTCTGGTTCTTCTACCAATAGTTGGTTATTACGGGCATCTTTCCATTCTACCCAGTAAATATGTTTCCTGCCAAAACGGATGCATTCATTCACCACTATCCGTTTCAACCAACCCCCAAACTGAACGGCTTCTTTTAACTGGTGGAGGTTTTTGAAGGCTATAATAAAAGCATCCTGCAGAATATCTTCTGCATCGCTGCGATTACCCGTCATGCGCGTACAAATGTTGAACATGCACTTACTATACTGTTGGTATAGCCAGGCCTGCGCATCTGCATCGCCTTTGCAGGCCTTTCTCACAACAGCTGTTTGTATGGTGGTAGCCTTGTCCAAATAGTTGTTCGGTAATAAGAGTACCGGTTGAAGAAAAAGTTGGAAAGAATTGGGAGATTAAAAAATTTTGATATTTGGAAACGGGGAAATCAAAAAAAATAATTCCCCCATTCCAAAATCATTCTATGCAAGGTCCATCACCGGCTTATTCTGTAAGATGGACTCTATTTTTTCTATTACTTCAGCAGAAAGCAAGGTAACTGCGTCCAATGCTTTCAGGTTCTCCTCCAATTGTTGTTTTTTGGTAGCACCCAGAATGGCCGTGGTTACATGCGGGTTGTTGATTGTCCAGGCAATGGACAGGGCTGCGAGAGAAACGCCGAGTTCAGCAGCCAACAGGCTCAGTTTCTTTACTTTTTCTAATTTTGATTCCTGTATCCAACGGTCTTTCAGCCAATCAAAACCTTCAATTGCCAGGCGGGATCCTTCGGGGATTCCATTATTGTATTTTCCCGTTAAAAACCCCGCTGCCAGTGGGCTCCAGATTGTTGTACCCATACCTACATTATTGAATACCGGTAAATAATCCTGCTCCATTTTAAACCGCTCAAACATATTGTATTGCGGCTGCTCAACTGTTGGGGCTATAAGGTTATATTGATGGGCCACCCTGTGTGCTTCCATAATCTCTGCGCCACTCCACTGGCTGGTTCCCCAATACAACACTTTACCCTGTTGGATCAGATTGTGCATGGTCCATACCACTTCTTCGATGGGCACATTCGTATCGGGGCGGTGGCAGAAATACAGGTCCAGGTATTCGGTTTGTAACCGTTGTAAGGCTTCGTTACAGGCTTCCATCAAATGTTTACGGCTCAACCCGGTTTGATTGGGCTTATTGTTCTTACC
>JAYTOS010000111.1:0-4327 GCA_043747705.1 Bacteroidota bacterium | reverse complement strand
CTAAACCATTCTTTACTGTTAATTATGGTAAGCAGATGCGCCATGCTCATAAATATCAAGGCCTGGTCCTGTTTCGGCTTCAGGATGAACGCGCAACTTCCAGGGATAAGGTAGTTTGCTAACAACCCACATTAATAGCATCGCAATAACAAAGGTTGCAATTGTAATAACGGCACTACCAATGAATTGTGCTTTTAATACACTCACTCCGCCACCATACAATAAACCTGTTACAGGTGCAGAATTATCTGCAGCTATCGGTCCGGTTGCACCATATTGGCCAGATGCAAATAAGCCGAGCGAAAGTGTACCCCATATACCGGCAATGCCGTGTACAGGAACGGCTCCAACAGGGTCATCAATTCTTAAATGTTCCAGTAAAAGTGTTCCGTAATAAACCACAACTCCTGCAACCAGGCCGATTAATATGGCTCCCAATGGCGATACCCAATAACAAGGACAGGTAATCGCTACCAGCCCGGCGAGTAATCCATTAATAGTAAAAGAAAGATCATATTTACCTTTATTCGGACCAAATGATAAGGGAAGCAACATCGCGGTTAATGAACCTGCACAAGCTGCTAATGTTGTATTTGCTGCAATACGGCCTATGCCATCCGCATCCATTCCCGATAAAGTACTACCCGGGTTAAAACCATACCAGCCAAACCATAAAATAAAAGCACCCACTGCAGCCAGCGGCAGGTTACTGGCCGGTGGTAATCCGCCTTTTTCTTTATCATCCCGTTTAAATACCCTCCCGATACGTGGCCCAAGAACAATAGCACCCGCTAAAGAGATCATACCACCAATTGTGTGAACCACAGTAGAACCGGCAAAGTCGCGGAATCCCTGGCCTAAAGAAGGCATGAAATTACCTGGAGTACCCATTAAAGCCAGCCAGCCATCGGGGCCCCAGGCCCAGTGACCAATGATTGGGTAAATAAACCCGGTTACACCAATACTATACAAAATATCACCTCTGAAACTGGTACGTCCGATCATAGCACCGGAAGTAATGGTTGATGTGGTATCAGCAAAAGCAAATTGGAAAATCCAGTGTGCCAGGATAGGTATGCCTGTTGCTTCATAAGTAGAAGGGGCACCGGATAAGAAAAACCAGTTTTTGCCAATAAAGCCATTGCCATGGCTGAACATAAATGCATAACCGATAGCCCAGAACAGTAAACCACAAATAGCTGTATCAAAAATACATTCTAATAAAACGTTTACCACTTCTTTCGATCTGGCAAAGCCTGCTTCAAGCATTACAAAGCCGGCCTGCATACCAAATACCAAAAAGGCCGCCACCAATGTCCACACAGTATTGATGGAATTCATAATAGAAGTTTCATGCGCCGAATAAGTTTCAGCGGCATTAACCGGGCTTGCCATCATGCCCGGCAACATTTTCATTACTGCGAGAACAACAATAACGCCGAGAATTTTTCCTGCAAAAATGGTTAATCCGAGACGCCATTTTTCTGCTTTTGTGAGGCTATACACTACTTTGGGAGTTGCTCTCCTCATACCCATTCGCTTTAGGTTGTTTAATGTAGTTGAAAACATGGTCTTATTGTTTTGATGAATAATAAATTGGGGGATCTATACAATTAAAATTTATATACTGCCGCTATCAGGAAAGTAGCAGTACTTTTAGTGGCAGCACCAGATCCTTTGGTGAATATGGCTCCGCTCGCATTATCCAGTCTTAATTCAGGGATGATGGTCAGGTTATCAATTTTCACATTCGCAGAAAGAGTGGTAGCAAAAATGTTTTTCGAATTTACAATCAGGGGGTTCAGTTTCCTGTCATCAAAATAATCACCCCTTAATGTCAGTCCGAATTTATTGGTAGGGTCGTAATTAAAATAAAGGGCATGGTCTTTCCAGCTGGAGTTGGTAGTGCCTGTTTTACTTGATTGTAAAGTGCCATCATAACTAATGTTGAATTGGCTGCTCAGTACACCTGTTACCACTAAATCAAATTGTGTTAACCCGGTGGCTCCCTGGAAATTTAGGTAAGCTTTTAACTTGTCATTTTTTGTAGCGGTACTAAATTGAGCGATGGCTACTTTTACGGTTGAAGTGGTACTTACATAGTCTGTAGGATTGGCCACACCTAACATCAAAGCACTTTTTCCACCCAATGAAATGTCTGCTTTCAAACCTGTGTGAAAGAATGGTCCATACGAAAACCCGTAAGACATACTGTAGTTCCTGTTGCCGATGGCATCCAGTACTTCATACCCAATATGCGTTGCCCATTTACCGATGGTGAATTTCACTTTATCTGAAGGTGCAAAACTTATATAAGCCTGTTTTACGGCTGTTAAAGTGGTGCCCACATCATTGTAAGAAAACTCCTGCGCCCTTCTTCCAAAACCCAGATCAATAGTAGCGGATACTTTCCCAACGCTGTGGTCAACCCGTAATGTGGCCATACCCAATTCGAAAGAATTTTGAGAATTGGTAAAGCTGGTTAGATTGTTTGTGCTGCCGCCGGGTGGATTGGAGAAATTAAACCTGTAATACGCATCCAGCGAACCCGAAAAGGTAGTTGTTGGTTTTTTGGTTGAATCTGTTTGTGCATGAATCGAAACAAAGGATAGAAATCCGATTGCCCCGGCTGAAATTTTCTTTAACATTGCAGTTGGTTTTATGATTAACAAATAGGTACAGCCTTTAAACTTGGTCAGAAGTTTATCAAATGGCTGTACCTTATTTTTTACAATGAAGGTGTGCATTACAAGTGTAACTGTAACCTGGTCAGAGGTTGCTTCGTTAATAGCGTCAGTCAGACTCGGTGTATCATGAACCGTTTCGTATTCCCGTATTCACTTACCGTATTCGTATTTTATGCATACTGAGGTGTGCGTCCGTATTTTTCATCATGCTGACTTGCATCCAATCCCAGTTCTTCTTCTTCTGTGCTAACACGAAGGGGCAGAATGAAATTGATGAATTTGAAGATGAGAAATGAAACGGTAAAACTATATGCGACCACGATGAATAAAGCTTTCAGTTGTATGAAGAAAAAGGCGGCATTGCCATAGAAAAGTCCGTCGGCACCTGCACTGTTTACAGATTTGGTGGCGAAAATACCTGTCATCAGCATGCCTACCATACCGCCAATTCCATGGCAGGGGAATACATCTAATGTGTCATCTAATTTTGATTTGCTCTTATAATAAACAGCGAGGTTAGATATGATGGCGGCTACCGCACCAATAAAAATACTTTGCGGAACGGCAACAAAACCAGCGGCAGGTGTGATGGCTACGAGACCTACAACAGCACCGATGCAAAATCCGAGTACCGAAGGTTTTTTTCCACGGATCACATCAAAGAACATCCAGGAGAGGCCAGCGGCAGCGGCAGCAGTATTGGTTGTTGCGAAGGCAGATACCGATAAAGCATTCGCACCCAGTGCCGAACCTGCATTAAAGCCAAACCAGCCAAACCAGAGCAGACCGGTACCAATTAATACATAAGGAATATTAGCAGGCGGTATTTCCCTGTGCTCCAGATGTGATTGGCGGCGTTTTAATACGAGCGCCCCTGCTAATGCGGCACAGCCAGCTGAAATATGTACCACAGTTCCACCGGCAAAATCCAGCACACCCATTTTAAACAGGAAACCTTCAGGATGCCAGGTCCAGTGTGCAATGGGTGCGTACACCAACATGCTGAAAAGGGCAATAAATAATATGTAAGAGGTAAAGCGTATCCGCTCAGCCACTGCACCTACAACCAATCCGGGTGTAATGATGGCAAACATCAGTTGAAATAAAGCAAAAAGTGCTAATGGGATGGTAGGGGCAAGGCTCCATGGTGCACCTGAATTCACACCCTTAAAGAACATGTGCGTAAAAGGGTTGCCTATAAAACCACCGATAGTGTCGCCAAAGCAAAGGCTGTAACCGATGAATATCCATAAAATACTAACTACGCCAGCTGCTACCACACTTTTGATCATGGTAGAAATCACGTTTTTGCGGTGTACCATACCTCCGTAAAAGAAGGCCAAGCCCGGTGTCATAAGGAAAACGAGGGCGGTCGCGACCAAAATCCACGCAATGTCAGCCGCATTATATTGGCCTTGATCCACATAAGCATAAGGTGTAGGAGCAAAAATAGCGACCAATGATACGATGACTAATAAGATAAATGGGAGCGTCTGCTTAAAAGAAACTTTCTTCATAAGAACTTAAGTTTTAGAGTAAATATTTTGAATTAATGACCACAAAGTTATATTATATTTCTATTTCGGTAAAAAAAACGAATCACTATTTTACTTTGATCTGAAAAAAGAGGAATCATTTTA
>JAYTOS010000110.1:0-12126 GCA_043747705.1 Bacteroidota bacterium | reverse complement strand
CTCATCTAGAGTTATTTTCAGGTTTGTTTCAGCACCGTCTGTAGCCAGATAGCCGGGAGCATTTACAAATGTGTTACCCTGCAAAAGGATGGGATTATCTACCCTCGTATAAAAGAAAAGCTGGTTAACATTCAGGGTGAATTCTTCAACACGCAACCGGTAATTAATATCTGCATTTATCCCATAGCTTTTTTCGGTATTGATTCCCCCGAAATTGATGGGAAGAATATTCCGGAAAGCTGTTTTTTCTGCTTCATCAATAAACGGTGTGGGCATTTTATAGCCAAGTCCGCCACCGATTCTACTGGTTATATTTGGTGAGAACCTGATCAACGCATTAAGCCTTGGCAGCAGGTATAATTTATTAGCATGGTTTTTTGTTGCCGGTGTACTATAATCAAGCCGGATGCCGGATTCAACAGAAAGCCATTTGCCTATTTTATAGGTATTCTGCACAAATGCGCCAACCGTTGACTGGCCATAGGTAAGCCTTGTTGTATCTGCCGGATGAAAATTTTCAGTCCATTCGTTCAGACCGATAACCCAATCAATTACATTCTTGTGATAAATATAACTGGCCTCGCTAAAAGTAGACCATTGTTTTCCCGAGAACCGTGTAGTGGGTAATATTAATTGCCTGTTTAAAAAACCAATGGAGTTTTTAAAAATGATTTTGCTGTATGCATCAATGGAATGGGCCACAGATAATTGTGTGGATACCCTGCTGGTTTTATTATGCTCAATATATTCATGGATATTATCTGTATTCCCGTTTATAACTGCTATATCACCGCCATACCTGTCTTCAAAAGTAGTATTTACCCCAAACCAGGCAGTAGTGCGGGTGTTAAGGTATAAGAATAATTTCGGGTTAAGGGTCAGGCGGTTGGTTTTGGGTATAGCGGTTAAGCCTGTTCCGGCCGGGTCATACGCTCCGTTATAATTGTAAGAGGCAAAAATAGTTGTGCCAATATATTTTTTTCTTTCACCATAAAAAACATTGGCATCAAGCCCTTTTCCTGAATTGGCGTTGAGTAAAAAACTTAATTCCGGATTTTCCGTGGGTGTTTTAGTAACCAGGTTTACCAACCCTGCGATGGCCCCGCCACCATATAAAGTGGAGGCAGAACCCTTTATAAACTCAACCTGTTTGAGGTCGAGCGGTGCTATCTGCAGTATACCTAAGCCACCCGAAAAGCCTGTGTACAGGGGCATCCCGTCTTTCAGTATCTGTGTGTACCTGCCATCCAAACCCTGGATACGCAAACTTGCCAAACCGCTCACCGCCGATGTTGTCTGGGTAGTGATACCCGTACTTTCATTTAGCAGCATACGTATATCACCAGGCTTCATGGTACTTTTTTCATCCAGTTCATCCGCGGCGATTGCTTCTATTCTTGTTGGGTTTTCGTTCTGGCTCCGGTTGGTGCGGGTACTTTGAACAATCACTTCATTTATTTCTGTAAAAACAGGCGTAAGCATTACCAGAACATTTGTATCTGTGCTGGTCTTTTGTAAAAAAAAATGAATGTTTTTTGTTTTATACCCAAGGGTTTTAACGATCAATAAAACAGAGTCACCGGGAAGGAGTTTGTAAACAAAATGACCGGAGTCGTCGGCTATCAGCATTTTATTGTTGCCAATATCCCGGATGGTAGCATTTCCTATCGGTTTATGGGTTACAGAATCAATCACTTTTCCAATGATGCTTTGCTGCGAAAAGCCCATAGTTGCAAATAGCAAAAACAATAGAACCCCATACATCCTGAACATATGCAATGTTATCTTGAAAAGGTTAAACGGCAGCATGCCTTGCTATCAAAATGATTATTTGAAAGTGGATAGCAGAAAATTAATAAAGATATATACCAACCGATATAGGTTAACGCTATTAGTCAGCTTTAGCTTGCCTACGGGCTTTAAACTTTGTAATGAATGCTTTACTATGCTCACTCAATATCAACCTGCCGCTGATGGCCGCTCGTTCTGATAGCAATTCATCCCATTGGTCTGTTCCTTTCCACAATACTTTTTTAACCTCTTTCATCGCTTCGGGGTTAGTGTGCGATAAAGTAGTTGATAACCGGTTAATGGAATCATCCATTCCTGCCATATCTGCATGCAGTTCTGCAAATAATCCTTTACGCCGCGCCCAATCTGCAGAGCGCCACATAGTAGCATCAATGGTTAATTGAGAAAAAGCAGACAACCCCAGTTTTCTTTCAACCGCCGGTCCTACTACAAACGGGCCGATGCCTACAGCCAGTTCGCTGAGTTTAATGTCGGATCCCTCTACTGCAATAGCATAATCAGCTGCGGCGGCAATTCCAACACCGCCTCCAATACATTTGCCATGAATCCGGGCAATAATAAGTTGTGGTACTTTACGCATGGCATTGATCACCTGGGCAAAGCCTGAAAAGAAATGGAAACCTTCTTCTTTTGTTGTAATAGCCGCCAGTTCATCAAAGGAAGCACCTGCGCAAAATATTTTTTCTCCCGCAGAGCGGAGTATGATCACTTTGGTTTCTGCATTCAGCCCTTCACTATATATATCTTTGGCCAATGCTTCGAGTATTTCCCCGGGGAGTGAATTGCTTTGCGGATGAAAAAATTCAATCGTGGCAATCCCATGCTCACGTTCCACTTTTACATATCCTTCTTTGATTTGTTCTATCATTGTACTATAAAGATTAAGGAGATAAAAATAATTTAGCCCGCAAAGTTATTAAATCGTCTGAAAAATCCCTCTTTTAACAGGTTAACATTAAAGTTAACCAATACCCCATTCTTAATTCCAGAAAGTTTAAGGTAGGTATGCAGTTGCTTAAAATGTACCGGGGCCAACTGCTCAATCGATTTTACTTCTATAATTACCATATTTTCAACAAAAAGGTCGGCCCTGAAACCGTCTTCAAATTTAATACCATCATAAATAAGAGGGATTGGTTTTTGTTTTTGGACTGACAGGGATCGCTTTGTCAATTCATACATTAATACTTCCGCATATACCGATTCAAATAATCCCGGACCAAGCACATTGTGGATTTTTATGCAGGCATCTAATACTATACCGGTAATGATATTTGGATCTTTAAATGACATTTATTTCAATAAGAGAAAAACGGAGAAAAAGAGTTTTCAATTTTTGTAAATTTAGGTATGTCAATTCTCTTTTAAAATAGGTATTTGCCGCAATAAAAACGGTGATCACTTTCTGAATTCGTACATTAATACTTGCGCATACACTGATTCGAGTATTCCCGGAACAAGTTCATAGTGGATTTTTATGCGGGCATCTGATATAAGGCGGGGGTATTATTTCAATAAGAGAAAAACGGAGAAAAAGAGTTTTCGGTTATTATAAATTTAGGTATAACAATACTCTTTTAAAATAGGTATTTCTCGCAAAATACGGCAACTTTAAAAAAGCAGCCTCTCTCTTTTTCTCCGTTTTTCTCTTATTGAACCCTCTTCTCCACCATCGTTAGAATAGTAGCCACCCCAACAATCTCGCTGGTCTCATCTATCATTTCCACAAGCCATTTCACAATACCTTTATCAATATCGGTGGGCTCTTTTTTCTCCTGACTTATTTTTTCTTTACAGGTAAAACGGATATGTATTTCTGCCCCGGGGTAAACAGGTTTTGTAAAGCGCAGTTCATCAATACCATAGTTTAGCAAAACCGGATTTTTCTCATAGCTGTCAACAAACAATCCTGCTGCCATACTCATGATAAAATAACCATGCGCCACCTGTTTTTCAAACATGGTTCCTGCAAAATCAGTTTTGGTAAGGTGCGCATAAAAATGATCCCCGCTCAAATCGGCAAAGCGGTCAATATCTTCTGAAGTGATCAGTCTTTTTTTGGTAATGAGTTGATCGCCGATCACCTGTTCTTCAAAATATTTTTTAAACGGATGTATCGTCTCCAGGTTACCTGTTGCCCCCGGCTGGTATACATTGCTCACTGCCGTAATCATATCCGGCGAACCCTGCACTGCCACGCGCTGCATATAATGTTTCACCCCGCGAATACCGCCCATTTCTTCACCACCACCTGCCCGGCCCGGGCCACCATGCACCAATAATGGCAATGGAGAGCCGTGTCCCGTGCTTTCTTTCGCACATTGCTCATTTAAAATAAGAATACGTCCATGATAGGTTCCTGCACCCAACACATATTGTTTGGCAATTTTTTTATCCGCCGTTACAATCGTACTCACCAATGAGCCCTTACCCATTTTTGCCAGCACAATTGCTTCGTCAATAGAATGGTAGGGCATTAGCGTTGATACCGGACCGAACGCTTCTACCTCATGCACTTCTTTGCTGTTTAATGGGTGATTATTCAATAATAAGATCGGGCTCATGAATGCGCCTTTCTTTGCATCGGCATCCATTACCTCCACACTATCCAGCGACCCATAAATAATTTGTGAAGAAGCCAGTAATTTCTGCACCTGTTCTTTTACTTCTTTACGTTGTGCTTCTCCCGCTAATGAACCCATGCGCACTTTTTCATTTAGCGGGTTACCAATAACTGTTTGTGCAAGTGCCTTTCCCAGAAATATCTGCACATCTTCCAGTTTATTTTCGGGCACAAATATCCTGCGGATAGCTGTACATTTCTGTCCGCATTTGGCTGTCATCTCCTTCCGTACTTCTTTAATAAAAATATCCCACTCCGGCATGCCCGGTGTTACATCTTCGCCCAATACAATACAATTGAGTGAATCTGCTTCCATGGTAAACGGTACATTTTCTTCCAAAATCCGTTTACCCGATTTCAGCAATAAGCCTGTTGATGCAGATCCGGTAAACGTAATCACATCCTGAGAAGAAACATGCTCCAGGATATCCCCCGCACTACCACAGATTAATTGCAAAGCACCATCAGGTAAAATACCCGATGCCGCTATTTGTTTTACTACGGCTTCTGTTAAATAAGAGGTAACTGTTGCAGGCTTTACCACTGCAGGAATTCCCGCTAAAATATTTACGGCAATTTTTTCAAGCATCCCCCAAACGGGAAAATTAAATGCATTGATATGCACGGCTACGCCTTCTTTGGGAATTAATAAATGGTGACCCATAAAAGTATTCGCTTTCCCCAGTTGATGATTTTCTCCATCGAGACAATAAGGCGTGTCAGGAAATTTTCTGCGAAGCGATGCATACGAAAACAGGTTACCTATACCACCTTCAATATCCACCCAGCTATCTGCTTTGGTAGCGCCTGTCTGGTAACTGATTGTATAAAATTCATCCAAGTGTTCCCTTAAATGCAGGGCAAGTGCTTTTAATAGTAAGCCCCTTTCATGAAAACTCTTTTTCCTGAGTGCGGGATTGCCTTTTTCCCTGGCGTAAGTAAGGATAGAATTAAAATCCAAACCTTTGGTGGTGGCGCGTGCAATAGTATCCCCGGAGACAGCGTTGTATAAAGCCTGCCCATCCCCATCTCCTGTAATCCATTTGCCGAGGATATAATTTTCTAATGTAACCATAAAAATCGTTTATGAATCAGCAAAGCTAACGATTGGTAGGTTTTAAATACGTAAGGAGAATTTTTAATCTACCAGATTAAACTGCCGCAAATGATGCTTTACATGCTTATCTAAATACTGTATCTGCTCTTGATAATTCAATTCGCCAAACATAGGATGCATCAGCACTTTGGAAGGATCTGCCGCATACACGGTAAAGACATCATTCAACTCTTCTTCTGCTTTAGTGATAGCCTCCTGCAACCTTGAATATTTGTGAGGGTGAGGTTCTTCGGGCATTACGGGCACCCTGGTATTTTCCTGAAATAGTCCATCCGACATCATAAAAGCGCGGGCTTTCGCTAATTTATCGGGGTCCGTATTTAAAAGTGGTAATACAATCTTTCCATTGGCCAGTTTGAATATGTTCCGCAAATGCTCTACCATTTGCTGGCTGTCCATCTTACCCCATTTTCCTTTTTGCTCCGGACTTAATTGTTGCAGTAAGGGAACACATTCCTGTTTCAGGAAAGCTACTTTAGTTTCTGTCATAAGAGGCTATAAAGGAATAAAGATACGTTTCCCCGTGAGGCTAACGCCGCCTTAAGAATACAACTCTGGTCTTTCAGGATTTAATGTGTTAGGCTGTTATGATTTTTCTTAGGTAGTTATGCATCAGGCGGCTTAAGCCTCACGATGCAAAAAATCCCGCCATTAGATGACGGGATCGCAGTTGGTTATTGGTTGTAAAAAACTTTTGCTGTAATTTAAGAAAGTCGCTTATTTATTTCGCTGCAAAGAGAGGCAAATATTTCATCAACAGTTCCTTCACCCCTTACTTTTACCACTTTATTAAATTGGCTGTAATATTCAGCTACCACAGTTGTTTTGCTCCGGTATTCAGTAATTCGCGCCCTGATAACGGGCTCATGACTATCATCACTCCTTCCGCTGGTAAGGCCCCTGTTTAATAAACGGTGTACCAGCTCTTCCTCACTTACTTCCAATGCCAATACTACACCAATTTCTGTATTTTTCAACCTTAATATTTTGTCCAATGCTTCACTTTGTGCAACCGTGCGTGGAAATCCATCAAATAAAAAGCCTTTGGCCTGGGGGTTGTTATCCAATGCAGCACTAATCATTCCCACAACCACTTCGTCGGGCACCAATTGGCCACGGTCCATTATATTTTTGGCTTCCAGTCCTAAAGCTGTCTGGTTGGCAATTTCACTCCGTAACAGGTCCCCGGTGGATAAATGTTTTAATCCATAAGTAGCAATCAACCTTTCGCTTTGCGTACCTTTCCCGCTGCCCGGAGGTCCAAACAGAATAATATTAAACATGTCCTTGCTTGCCTTGAGTGAAGAACAAATATAAGGGCTTGGCTTTAAAAAACATTTAACACTAAATGAAAACCTTTGAAAAGGGTTAATTGTAAGGGAAAGTGCAGGTTTTCGTCATTACAACAGGAACTATTGACGATGTTTCAGCATAATTTTAAACAGTTAAATAAAATATAATATGAGGTTACCGCTTGCGATTTTCCTTTTTTTCGCATTATTCACCAATTGCACTTCTAAAAACAATCAAAAGAACGCTAATACTATGTATACAAACAAAAACAACCCTTCTTATTCAAGAACTGATAGCAGTAAGGTGGTATTGAATAATGAAGAATGGAAAAAAGTACTTTCTCCGGAAGTGTATAATGTGGCCAGGCAAAAAGGTACCGAACGCCCATATACCAGCCCATTTGAAACTTTGAAAGATGTAGGCACTTATTACTGCGCCGTTTGCGGCAATGCCCTGTTTAAAAGTGATACCAAATTTGAAAGTGGTTGCGGATGGCCAAGTTTTTATGAACCTATCAGCAAAGGTTCTATTATTTATCTGCCTGATAATACCCTGGGTATGTCGAGGACGGAAGTCGAATGTGGCAGATGCAAATCGCATTTAGGCCATGTTTTTAAAGATGGGCCACCTCCAACAGGTTTACGTTATTGCATTAATGGTGTAGTGCTCGATTTTGAAAAAGCGAAAGAAGCGGAGAAGAATTATGATGGGAATAAGAAGTAAAAAGTCAAAAGGCAAAAGGCAAAACTTAAAAATCAGTATCCGGTTTTTGAATTTTGACTTTTGACTTGATTTCTTTGCCTTCCAGCAAAATAATATCCTGAAAAAACAGTGATCAAAACTCCTACTACAGAAAGTATCAGTACACTATTAGAAAAGAACCCTACCCAGTTCAGCTTTACTTTGAAAATTTCTTTACTCAGCAAAACACTCACACTACCTAAATACCCAAATGAATCTGCGAGGTAGATAAGGAAACCCACATTACCCGTAAACCGGAAAGCTGCAATCAGCCGTTCAAAAAAAACCGAATTGAAGGGTATATAAACCATATAAAGTCCCAGGCCTACCGCTGTCATCCACCAAACAGGATCTAACTGTTGCCGAACAAAGAAAAAAGTACAGATACCTGATAATGCAAAACCAATAGCTATAAACAGGTGTGCCAGCATCAATGCTTTATAACTGTTTTTGATCAGCACCATGCTCCCTATCAATACCAATACAATTATGGTAATGGGTGTTTCTGTTTTTGCAAAGAGTGCTGGCTGGTTCAGGTAACCCATTTCTTTCCACATATCGGCACTGAAGTTGTCGCGGATATCGCGAAAGATGGTGGCAAATCCATAAATAAAAATACAGGCAACCAGGCCCGGCAGGAAGCTGCGGATAAATTTTTTTCTGTCGGCTGCACTCATCGGTATCCTGTTCATCCTAGCCGCTATATCCGCTTGGTCGGGTGGTGGTATTTTTTCAATAAGGTAGATAAAAAAAAGCAGGGGCAGCGCAAATACCAGTCCTGTTACGAAGGGCACCCAGAATTCAGACAAATGAAATTCCAGTAATAACCATCCCCCAACTGTTTTTACAAAGCCCGATGAGAAAATAAAACTCACCGATAATGCAGCGCCAATAAAATCTGTAGTTCGTCTTCCTTCCACATAAGAAAATACCACACCCCATAACATGCCCAACGGAAACCCATTAATAAACAGGAACACGGCATTATACGGCGGGGGAACGATAGCAAAAAATAACCATGCCAGCCATGCAATACCCACCAATAGTAAAATAATCTTATACCTGCCCAACCGTTTTAGTTCTGAAATAAATTTAATACCATAAAATTTTGCCAGCAGGTAACCCATCATCTGGCTCAATACCAGGATGGTCTTATAATTCAATCCCCAATAACGTAATCCATCAAAAGTGCATACAGTATATGATTTGCGAAAACCGAAAATCATGGTATAGGTAAGAAAGGCAACCACCGCCGCATACAGGCCAGTTTGCAGCGAACTGCCTTTGAAGTGTTTGATAGTTAGCGTTGGCAATTATGTAGTTGTTTAACAATAAATATACGCATAAACATTTTCTGCCGCTTGTCGCATAGGCAGCACCATTTAAATATCTCTTTTGGCGATTGCCTTTTAATTTCAGAAATTCCAACACTGAAAACTATACATGCTATGAGAAACCTCCTCTTATTCGCTTCTTTATTTATTGCCTCAATGTGTACACTTGCGCAGCAGGTAGATCTTTCCAAACAATTCAAAAACATGAAACCCCGCAATATTGGTCCTGCCGGTATGAGTGGACGTGTTACGTCTATTGATGCGGTTTGGGCCAATCCCGATCATATTTTTTTAGGTACCGCCAGCGGTGGTGTTTGGAAAACAGAAAACGGTGGTGGAAGCTGGACCCCGGTTTTTGATGAACAGCCTATTCAGAATATCGGCTCTGTTGCTATTACCCAAAGCAACCCCAGCGTAGTTTGGGCAGGCACGGGTGAAGGTAACCCGCGTAACTCTGTAAGTTTGGGCGAAGGCATATATAAAAGTTTAGATGGCGGCAAAACATGGAAATGCATGGGCCTCCAAAAAACACGCAATATCCATCGCATCATCATTGATCCCAATAATCCGGATGTGGTATATGCCGGTGTAATGGGTAACCCTTTTGCAGAACATGCCGAAAGAGGTTTGTATAAAACAACCGATGGCGGCGACAGCTGGAAACTGATCTTACATACCAATGATACCAGTGGTGTAGGTGATATGGTAATGGATCCCTCCAACCCAAACAAACTATTGGTTAACATGTACCAACACCGCCGTACACCCTGGAGTTTAAAAGGCGGCGGCAGCGGCAGTGGCTTATATATTACGTATGATGGTGGCAAAACATTTAAAAAATTAGGTAAAGAAGAAGGTTTACCTGCCGGTGATTATGGCCGCATAGGCATAGCCATCAGCCGCAACGAACCCAACCGGATTTATGCTATGGTGGAAGCTGCCAAGAATGGGTTATACAAATCAGATGATGGTGGTTTGAAATGGCAATTGGTAAACAGCGAAACTGCGGTAGTTACTAACCGTGCTTTTTATTTTCAGGATATTGCAGTGGATCCGAAAAATGAAAACCGTTTATACAATATCAACCAAACAATCACAATGAGTGAAGATGGCGGGAAAAGTTTCGGAACGGTTATCATTCCTTACAGTGGTATACACCCCGATCACCATGCATGGTGGATTCATCCTAATGACCCTTCTTTTATGATTGATGGAAATGATGGCGGCATAGCCATTACCCGAGACCGCGGTAAGACCTGGCAGTTTGATGAGAAGCTCCCACTGGGACAATTTTATCATATCAATGTAGACAATCAAATCCCTTACAATGTAATGGGCGGCTTACAGGATAATGGCAGCTGGCACGGTCCCGCATATGTCTGGATCAGGAGCGGCATTCGTAATGCATACTGGCAGGGCGTTAGCGGCGGTGATGGTTTTGATGTAATGCCCGATGCTGAAGATCCAAAATGGGTATATACTATGAGCCAGGGCGGAAGTGTTAGCCGTTATAATATAGCTACCGGCGAAGATTGGAGCATTCGACCGCCAAGACCAGATATGAAAACAAGGCAACGTTTTAACTGGAACGCAGCCATTGCACAGGATCCGTTTGACAAGTCCACGATTAATTATGGTAGTCAGTTTGTAAATAAAAGTACCAATAAAGGTGCCGCATGGGAAATTATATCTCCCGATCTGACCACCAACGACAGTGCCAAAATTGACCAGAGTACCAACGGGGGTATTTCAATTGACATTACCGGTGCGGAAAATTATTGTACCATATTAGCCATTGAGCCATCTGCCAAACAACAAGGCGTTATCTGGGCAGGAACAGATGATGGCAATGTACAACTTACAACAGATGGTGGAAAAACATGGACCAATTTCCGCGGTAAAATTCCCGGCTTACCGCTTGGTGCCTGGATACCACAAATAAGGGCCTCGCGTTACAATGCAGGCGAGGCTTTTGTGATTGCCAATGATTACCGCCGCGGCGATTTTAAACCCTATATTTTCCGCACAACCGATTTTGGAAAAACATGGACAAGGGTTATTGACGAAAAAAAAGTAACAGGTTATGCATTATGCCTGATACAGGATCCTGTAGAACCTAATTTAATTTTTGTTGGAACAGAACAGGGGTTATGGATAAGCTTTGACAATGGCGAAAAATTCCAGCAGTTTAAAAATGGCTACCCTTCTGTTTCTACATATGATTTTGCTATTCAGGAAAGAGAAGTCGATTTGGTAATCGCCACTTTCGGAAGGGCTTTATGGATATTGGATGATATCCGCCCGCTAAGAAAAATTGCATCCGCGAAAGGGCAAGCCTTCACCAAAAAAATTACTGCATTTGAAACACCACAGGCATACCAGGCCAATATTAAAAATGCCGCAGGTATTGAATACAGTATATGGGGAAGTTATGAAGGGGAAAATAGAAAACCCGGCGCGGCATTAAGCTTCTATATAAATAAAGCAAGTACCGATACAGGCAAGAATAAATTAGCCGATACCGCTACAGTGAGAATATTTGATGCCAATAGTGTACAGGTCCGCACGCTTCGTACCAAAGCCGACAGTGGTTTTAACAGGTTTTATTGGGGTCTGGAAGGAAAAGGTATCCGCCAGACTGGTGGTGGCGGAAGAGGTGGTGGTGGCGCACGTGGCGGCGGCTCAAGGCCTGCTGATGAACCCGGTGGTTTACAGGTGGACCCGGGTACGTATAAAGTAGTAATCAGCTTAGGTAAAGATTTTTCAGATAGCACGATGGTTACCATAAATGACGATCCGAATGCACCCACAAGCAAAGAGATAAGAGACGCTATCCGCAAAGCCAATGCAAGATTGGATAAAAGTTCCTTGAAATTGGTTGACCTGACCGATCGCCTGACCGAAGCCGATGATATTGTAAAAAAGATTGAGGCAAACTTTACAAATATGGATCAGAAGCAGGCGGATACGCTTCGCAAAACAGGTAAAGTCATGCAGGATAGTATTAAATCAATCCGCGAACAATTAACCGGTAAAACACAGGAAAAACAAGGGTATGGTAATATTCCCCAGGTAACCGTAAACAGTGTAATGGGTGAAGCACGTTCTTATATATTAAGTAAGAAAGTGGCTCCGGGTACACAGGAAGAACGGCTGATGGTGGATGCGGAAAATATGGTAGCTGAAGTACTAAAAGAAGCCAATGC
>JAYTOS010000109.1:0-3199 GCA_043747705.1 Bacteroidota bacterium | reverse complement strand
TTCGCAGTATCCGTTGCCGGAATTAATTTCTCTTTTGTCATGCCCTGCTTAATGGCCCATTCGGTTCCTGTTTTAATCGTAATTAATGTGCCGCCATTCTGAACCCATGCTTTGATCCTGTCACTGATAGGTTTATCAATTAATGAATAATTACCCGATACCATCACAAGCGTATTATACCGGTCGAGCTTTATCCGCCCGAGTGTGAGTAAATCTATTTTGGTAATAGGCATCCCTAAACGCTCATCAAGCAAATGCCAGATTTCACCTGCTTCCGAGGCGGCAACCCCTGTGCCGATGAGCATCGCCGCTTTAACAGGTGCTACTGTTTGAATAAGGCTGCTGCCCAGGTCAATGCCTTCTATACTAAAGGATGTTAAGAGGGAATGAATGGTAACCGATGATGACTGGCTTGTATTAGTGACCAGTTTGAATAAAGAATCTGAAGATATATTTTGCCTGTTTACAGGTATTGAGATACTTCCATAGCCGAATTTTTTTGGTTTCCCGTCAACGGGCAGGGTGAAGGGTTTGAAAGCAGTTTGTACAATGGCTCCTCCTTTTTGTAATTCATAAATGGCTTTATGTGCGTTATAATCTGTTAACTCAAAAACATAAGCATAATTGCTTCTTTGCACCAACGGAACTTTTCTTTCCGGAAGGATATTGACCCTGCTACCCTTTGAGAACTGGCTTTTTAATTCTGCATACGGTAACCCATAAGAATGGATGAGGCTCCAGGTAGAGGCATCATAAAAAGTACTGTCTGTGTAAGGGATGCCTTTTTCAAATATGGATTTTATCATGATGTAATTAGCCTGTTCTACCGGTACGATATATGTTTTTCCGGCCTCAAATTTTTTCCCATCTGCATTGGTAGCCTGCTCGTTTTCATATACTTCAATTTCATGCATCAGCAGCATGTTTATAAATGCCCGGGTTCTTGTTTCATCTTTCGGATCGCCAAACAGGTATGCTTTGATCACACTTTTTCTTGCCTGGTCAGCCGCTGCTTTGTAAAACTCTTTCCGCAGCGTAAGCAGGGATGTTTTTTCTGCCAATGATGCCCGTATCGTAGCTATCGACATGGTAAAATGATTGCGGATTGTAAAAGCAAATGTGAGCGGGATGGTACTGGTTTCCTGCACATGCCCGCGGCTGCTTGCCTGCTCAAACAAAAAACCGGCTCCCCCATAAAAATTAATATAACTACTACCATAGCCCGGGTACAGTTTATCATATGCCTCTTTGGTAAAGTACATAGACCCGATCTTATTCATTGCATCAGCAAAATATTCTGCATACTTTGGATAGAGCGTATTGTATAAATAATCGGGTACTACCGGGTTATTACTGCTGTATTTTCCCGGATCAAAATAATGCGTGGCATTGGTTCCCTGCTCGTGATGATCGGTTTGTACATAAGGCCTCCATTCATGAAAGAACCTGATCCGGTTTCTTGTTTCCGGAAAAGTTCCCAGGAACCAGTCACGGTTCAGGTCAAACCAATAATGGTTGAACCGGCCACCGGGCCATATCTCATTATGTTCACGGTCTGCCGGATCTGCCACAGCGGGATCACCCTTATGCATATTGGCCCAATGGGTATGTCTGTCGCGGCCATCGGGATTGATATTCGGATCCATCAGGATCACCATTTCATTCAGCCATTTTTTGGTTTCATCGCTTTCACTTGCCGTTAAATAATACGCAGTTAATAACGCAGCCTCACTGCTTGAGGGTTCATTACCATGTACATTATATCCGAGGTGAATAACCAGGGGAACAGAAGCGGTATTGCCCGTTAACTGGCCGGCAAGGTGCGCTTTCCTTATTTCTTCCAAACGGGTATGGTTGGATGCAGACGTAAAAATAGCCACTACCTGTTGACGATGCTCGTACGTTTCTCCAATGATGCGGAAAGTTACCCGGTTGGATACCTTACTTAATTCTTTGATATACTCAACTATCTTATCATGCCGTGTATGCTGTGAGCCCACCGCATAGCCCAGGAATTTTTCAGGGGTTGGGATCGAAGGGTTCATATTACCGGATGCTTCCGGATAAAAATAGCCTGCCTGCGAAAAGGAATCAGCGGCGAAGAAACAAATACAAAACAGAAAAAGAATAAACCTGTTGATCATAGCAGTTGTTTTTGGGATGGAGGAAGATACTTATTTCTTTGAGTTACAGATAAAACTCTTTTACCGATTTTTTAAGTGTTTCTTCTTTCATGCTTATCTTCCGTCACCAAAAAATATTATATGAGAAAACTACTGCTATTCGTATTATTATGCATCACCATCCAATTTAGTAAGGCGCAGGACCTCGGTTATTACCTGCCTAAAAATGTTACCTATGATCCCGCCATTCCCACACCCAAATCCATTATCGGTCATGAAGTAGGCGAGTGGCATGTAACACACGACAAGCTCGTGAATTACATGAAAGCCATTGACGCTGCTTCCGACAGGGTTACACTTCAGGTGATGGGCACAACCTATGAGGGCAGGCAACAAGTATTGCTGTTTATCACATCCCCAAAAAATCAAAAAAATTTAGAAACTATACGGCAGCAGCATGTGCAATTGACAGAAAGCGGCCAGTCGTCTTCTTTGAATATTAATGATATGCCCATTGTAGTATGGATAGGCCATAGCATACATGGCAATGAGAGCAGCGGTTCCAATGCTTCTTTATTAACTGCCTATTACCTCGCGGCAGCGCAGGGCCCGGAAATAGATGCCCTGTTAGAAAATACAGTAATTCTGCTGGATCCATCTTTCAACCCCGATGGGTTAAACCGTTTTGCCAGCTGGGCAAATACTAATAAAAGCCAAACGCAGGTATCTGACCCCAATGCCCGTGAGTTTAATGAAATGTGGCCCGGCGGCAGGTTCAACCATTATTGGTTCGACCTGAACCGTGACTGGTTACCCGCACAACACAAAGAGAGCCAGAACCGCCTCGCATTTTTTCATCAATGGAAACCGAATATTTTAACAGACCACCATGAACAGGGAAGCAATGCTTCTTTCTTTTTTCAACCCGGTGTGCCTTCTCGTGTTAATCCGAATACCCCACAGCGAAACCAGGACCTTACTGCTGCACTCGCAAAATATCATGCAAAATTTTTAGACAGTATTGGGTCCCTGTATTTTACCAAAGAAGGCTATGATGATTTTTATTATGGAAAAGG
>JAYTOS010000108.1:0-1451 GCA_043747705.1 Bacteroidota bacterium | reverse complement strand
CAACAGGCCACCATTTTTGGATAGCTGATGTTGTATTGCAATGCCACACCACCGTTCATATCTTTTGGTGGAGAAAAATTCCAGATTAAACCATGTGTTCCACCACCAGATCCTCCAACTCCATTTAATGTGCCGCTGCTGAAATTGCCCATTTGTGATGCCGGTGTTGTACAAACCAAACAATCATCCGATTCGGGTACAAATTCAAACCAAACCAGATCCATCTTTACTGATTTTACTTTGCCCGGCCCTGTAACAAAACTCAGGTTTTGGGTAATGGCTGTTGATGTAACGGTGGGTTTATCTTTTTCGTTCGGTTGTATCTTAATGTCTTTGCAGGCAGTACACATACAATTCAACGTGTCACTTTTTACTTCTGTTTCTTTGTTATCCGGATCAGCTACATCTTCAGCATCTACCAAAAACTTAAGAAAGTTTATGGCAGGATTACATTCAATACTTCCGGTAAATACGACAAAACCGTTACCTGGAATTGTTTGTGGCAATACAGGGCTGATGGGAGAAAGATTGATTGCAGCACCGGCTCCGTTTACTTTATATTTTACGGCAACAACTTTTACTGCTGTGGCCAGGTTGTTTCTTACTTTTATATAAATTGATTGCACTCCTTTTTCGCAGCAGCCAACTTTTAAACTGTCGATCTGTATATCAATATTGTTTTGAATTTTAAAACTCCAGGCTTCGCTTTTGCCTTCGTTGCTGCAAATTGGTTTGCCTTCACGGTCTAATGCCTGCACTTCCCAAATAAAATCGCAGAGGTAAGGTGGTTTGCATGGGCCGGTATATATATTGCTGATTGTAGCTTCGGTTATATCCATTACATCTTTAGTTGCAATGGGGTTATTCGTTTTCATGGCCTGAGAACCGCTTTGCCCCTGCATCAGCTGCCAAACTTTTAAGCGGTAAGTAACTGTAGATTGTGGCTTGGGTACAACCGGTGTCCAGCGGAATGTAATTCCTGCTGATGCATCTTTTGGAGCAAATGATTTTGCATTGGCTGGTTCAGATAATTTTGGTGATGTACATACGCCTTCTACATAAAGTTCTACGTTAAACTTTTTCGGTTCACTTTTGCCTTCATTGCTGCAAATTGGCTTTCCCTCACGGTCCAATGCCTGCACTTCCCAAATATAATCGCAGAGATAAGGTGGCCTGCATGGGCCGGTGTAAATATTGCTGATGGTTGCTTCGGTTATATCTGCTACATCTTTAACTACAATGGGTTTATTTGTACGCATCGCCGTTGATCCGTTCTGGCCCTGCATCAGTTGCCAAACTTTCATACGGTAAGTAACAGGTTCTGTAGGCTTGGGATTAACAGCTGTCCACCGGAATAATACCGGGGCCGACATATCTTTTGCTGCAAATGATTTTCCATCTGCAGGCTCTGATAATTTTGGTGCAGTACACACTGTTACTACCTTTTCTCC
>JAYTOS010000107.1:0-3432 GCA_043747705.1 Bacteroidota bacterium | reverse complement strand
CTACTATTTTATTATTAAAGAAATGAAGGATGCCCCGGTGTATAAAATAGAGGATCACCGCGATGATCATATAGGAACATAACTTCTTCCA
Source organism: Bacteroidota bacterium (assembly GCA_043747705.1). Lineage (GTDB taxonomy): Bacteria > Bacteroidota > Bacteroidia > Chitinophagales > Chitinophagaceae > Sediminibacterium. The sequence goes on along the minus strand of JAYTOS010000107.1, from coordinate 3,341 downwards.
CGCATAGGGAATGCGATATGCTTTTTGTCCCCAGGTAAATGAAATTACCATCATACTTCCATAACAAAAAAACGTTGCCCAGGCACAAGCCATGTAACTGTAGTAAGGAATAAAAAAATAATTTATCAGCAGGGTGATAACAGCGCCGATCAAAGTGATGTAAGCCCCCGAAATGGTTTTGTGTGTGAGCTTGTACCAAACAGACAAATTATAATAAATGCCCAGGAACATATTGGCTAATAGTAATATAGGTACTACTTTTAAGCCCACCCACATTTTTGGATTGCGGATAAAAAGCTTCCACACATCTAAATACATGGCTACCAGTAAAAACATGAAACAGAGAGTGATAACGAAGAACTTCATTACTCGGGCATATATTTTTGGTGCATTCTCCTGTTGGGCCTGTTTAAAGAAAAAAGGTTCTGCACCCATTCGAAAAGCCTGAACTGCCAATGAAATCAGGATAGATAATTTATAACAGGCAGAATAAATACCCACTTCTGCTTTAGCAGCATCAATACTACTTACCGGTGCCCACCAGCCGAGCATAATACGGTCGAATGTTTCATTGATCATACCGGCAAAACCGGCAAGGATTAATGGAAGCCCATAACGCATCATTTCTTTCCATAAAACAGTATCAAGTTTCCATTCAAAACCCAGTATTTCTTTGCTGAGCAGTAATAGGGTAATGGTATTTTGTATTACGTTAGCGAGCAATACATAACCCACGGCCCAATTAGGATCGAAAAAACGGGTTAGCCAGTGTGACGGATTATTCGCTATTAAACGTGGACAGATACTAAGAAAAAAATAAATACTGATAATATTGATAAGTATGCCCCCAACTTTTACAACGGCGAATTTTACCGGCCTCCCGTCTTGCCTAAGTTTAGCAAAAGGAATAATGCATAAAGCATCCAATGCGATCATAGCAGCGGATAATGATAGATATTCCGGGTGTTCCGATACCTGTAATAAAATACTTAGGGGATGTTGAAGTAAAATTAATACTACGGTAAGTAATATGGTAGAAATGATTAAAGATAAACTGGTAGTATTATACACTTTTCTTTTATCCGCATGATTGGCAAAACGGAAGAAAGCCGTTTCCATGCCATAGGTAAACACCACATTCATAAAGGGGATAAAAGAATACACAATAGACATTTCACCATATTGTGATTCTGTGAACTTGAAAGTGAGATAGGGAGTAAGTAAATAATTAATAAACCTGGCCGCAATAGAACTCACGCCATACCACATTGTTTGCCCCGCTAATTTTTTTATTCCGCTCAAAGGGTTTATTTGTTTATTGGTTCATCTAACGCTCAATCCAGTATCCGATATCCAGCATCTATTATCCGGTATCCATCATCCAGTATTCCGCATTCCCCCCCTAAAGTAACAAATGTGCGGCTTACTCGTGAATATCTGCCGGGGGTTTGGCATTGTTTTCAAAACCAGGTGGCGCAAACCGCGGGTCTTTCAGGAAAGTTGAATCTGTTAAAGTATACAGAAAGGCAGTTAACTGGCCGATTTCGAAATTGGACAGAGATATTTTTTTTTGCAGCAATGGATCAGTTGTTGCTCCCACCACCATATTTTTCCGGTAATGTTCAAATACACTCAGCAAAGAAAAAAAGCGGCCATCATGTCCATACGGAAAAGTCATGGCAACATTTCGTAAACTGGGTACTTTGAATTTTAAAGAGTCATTTTTATCCCCCGTTATCTTCATACGGCCAATATCACTCACGGAAAGATCCAGGGGGAGGCCGGTATTACGGTAAGTGAAATCGGTAAACATGGGTTCTGCATGGCAACCAGTGCATTTTTTTTGAAATATTTCGTAACCCAATTGTTCAGGTAAGATAAAGCTTACTTCACCACGCATTACTTTATCGTATTTACTGTTACTGCTAACCAATTGCAGGAGGAATTGGCTCATCGCTTTTCCGATACGCTGGTAATTAATGGTTTCATCACCGAAAGCCGCTTTAAATAATTTCCGGTACTGGTTATCTGAACTGAGCTTACTGATCACCGATTCCAGGGTTTCTGCCATTTCATTTTCAGCGGTAATGGGTGCTAATGGCTGCAGGTCGAGGTGGTTGATCCCACCATCCCACATAAATTCTTTTTGCCAGGCCAGGTTAAATAAACCTGGTGCATTGCGGGTAGTTAATGCATTATTAAAACCATGGCTAAGGTTATGGTCATAGGTATTGAAAGCACCGAATTGCTGATGGCAGCTACCGCAAGAAAAATTACCGTCTTTGCTAAGGCGGCCATCATAAAATAATTTCTTTCCTAATGCGAAGCCTTCTTCTGTCAAAGGATTTTTTGAAAAATCATAGGCGGGTTGCGGCCAGCCTCGCGGTATTATAAACTTAACAGGCCTGGGTTTAAAATAACGGTTGTCAACAGTTATCCATCCGGTAGCTAAAAGCACAATGACAAATAATACCCATATATTTTTAGCCAGTTTCATATCAACGTAGCGCGTTTATAGAAAACATCGTGCTGTAATTATCTGCGATCCGCATGGCCAATGCACCGGGACTATGACAAACAGGTGTTTCCGTTATTTTCAGTTCGGACTTGCCCTTAAACCATTGGTTGATCTCCGCTGTGATGGTTACTTGATTTGCCGTCAGGTCTTTTTCCGGGAGTTCTAATGTGATCATCCTTGTTGTATTCATTTCATTTTTAAAGCCACCAATATGATAAGTAAAATAGTGGCCCTGCGATGCTGATACTTCAGAAGTGCCTTCCAGTTTGGCCATAATATAGCCACTGTTCCAGGTCCAGAACATACCATTTAAAGGATCTAAAGCACCGGTTTGCGCGCCGGAAACATTTTTGATACTGTCTACCCCAATTAAAAAACAAATGCGCTTGATAGATGCGCCTGGAACGGTTAGTACAATATTTTTCGATAAGGGCTCCGCCTCATCTATCAGGAAATATTGGGCAGGTAATTTTGTGATTTGCCCATTATTATCTATTACAGAAAAATTCGACACATAATATTTAAATTTTTCAATAATGATATTTTCCCCAAGGATATTTTTACAGGGGTTACCCAATACGAGCTTATCGCCACCAATGGTATTTTGAAAGGTCAGGACAAGCTGTCGTTGCTGTGTTTTGTTATAACCGTCTGTGATAAATCCCATACCCGTCACAGAAATCAACAGAAAGCAGGTAAATATGAAAAATATCGGTTTCATTAATAATCGTACCTGTTTATTTTCTTACGCTTTTCTTTTGTGAAAGTATTCCGTTTTTTACTCTCTATCCGTTTTTCCTTTGCTGCTTTGGTTGGCTTGGTA
>JAYTOS010000106.1:0-2128 GCA_043747705.1 Bacteroidota bacterium | reverse complement strand
GTATCTGTTGCTTTAATGAAAAGTCAGCAAAAATAGGGGGAAAACCGTAAAATCCCTGCCCACTATGCTTTTTATGCTTTAGTGGGGATAAAACAATTGTTTATCAAGTAGTTATTCCTCTAAAAGGGTAGTGTCTGCATGGCCTGTAAATACAGAACTCATTTTTCCGGCACTCCATATATTCCGGTTGAATTTATTGCCCAGTATGATCACTGTAGCAGAATTGGCAAGCAATCTTTTAAAAACCGCATTATTACCATGCCACCAGCCATTATGGTATACAATGGTGGGATCGGGTGGATTGATGAACAAATGCCATCCTAACCCATAATTTTTGGTACCCCGGTGCTCATTACTATAAGGTTGATAAGCCATTTCAAGGGTTTTAGTACTCACAAAACTGCCCTGGTTTAGCGCAATATCCCATAATAACAGGTCCCTTACCGTAGTATACACATTCTTGTCGCCATAAACACAATCCAGTTTCTCAAGCTTAAAAGGTGCATTATTATAATTATATGAAGGCACATAATTGGCGGTGTCTTTAATGCTGAAGATATAGGTATTGTTCATGCCGAGTGGCTTAAACACATTGGTAAGCATGTATTCAGGGAACGGGGTTTGGGTGATTTTTTCAATAACAAGTGCCAGCATGGCATAATTGGTATTGCAATAGCTGTACCGGTGATCGGGCATTGCTTCCAATGGGGGCCGGTTATTGATCATGAATTGTAACACATCCTGGTTAGAGGCGATGCCCGTGAACTGAACGGGTGTTTTTATTGTCGTTCTTCTTTTTACCAATCTACCTCTCTTATTCTTAACAGTTGTAACAATGGTACTGGTAGCCTGCATGAAATGATCATATTTCGGTAGGCCACTTCTGTGTGAAAGCAGGTCTTTAATAGTAATATTCCGGTATGGGAAGGTTGGCAGGTATTTTTCAACATGATCTTCCAAAGCAATCTTTCCCTGCTCCATCAGGTGGAGGATTACCGTGGCGGTAAAAGTTTTTGAAATAGACGCTACATGAAAGGGGGTTCTGGACGTAATCGGTGCTTTGGTCTTAAAATTGATCAATCCATGGTAATCTTCAAATACCACTTCCCCGTTTTTGGCCAAGAGTATACTGCCATTAAATCCGCTTTTTAACAGGAGGGATTGGTATAATGGCTTGATGGCATTGGCATAATAGTCTTTTTCTTTCGACGGTATCGTTGAGAAACTGGCCCTTTTGGTAACATAAGCCGTATCTTTTTTTACAGGCACGCCAGGGCCCGAACTACAGGCCATAATAAGTAAAGAAAGTATAGGAATCATCATCAATCTGAGCATTAGGTGTATTTTATCGAATATTACAAATATAGGACCACCCCCCTATGAAGCCAACCGTAGTGGAAAACTATCTACGTTGGGGTAATATAAATAACATTTATTTTCGCATATATGAGCAAGCAGGCAACCACAAGCTATCCCAAAGAGCGTATTAATATCCTTTTTCTGGAAAATATCAGCGATAAAGCGGTTGAACATTTCAAACGAAACGGGTATGCAAATGTGCGAAGGTTAAACAGTGCATTGAGTGAGCAGGAACTGATCAAAGAAATCAAAGACGTGCATTTGCTGGGTATCCGCTCGAAAACACATGTTTCAGCCAAAGTACTGGAAGCGGCTTCTAAATTACAGGCGATCGGTTGTTTCTGTATCGGTGTAAACCAGGTTGACCTGAAAGCCGCTACCAAAGCAGGTATTGTGGTCTTTAATGCCCCTTACAGTAATACCCGCAGTGTAGCAGAACTGGTTATTGGTGCGAGTATCATGCTTATCAGGCGTATCATCGACAAAAATAAAGCCGCTCACGAAGGTACCTGGATGAAAGAGGCCAAAGGCAGTTATGAGTTGAGAGGCAAAACATTAGGTATTATCGGGTATGGGAATATCGGCTCACAGGTAAGTGTATTGGCAGAAGGGTTGGGTATGAAGGTGATGTTTTATGATACCGAAACCAAACTTCCGCTGGGGAATGCGGTTGCTGCCAGGAATATGAAAGAATTATTAGCCAATTCCGATATCATTTCATTGCATGTGCCCGAAACGGGGCAGACCAAAAATCTCATTAACAAAACCA
>JAYTOS010000105.1:0-1963 GCA_043747705.1 Bacteroidota bacterium | reverse complement strand
GCAAAACATGATTGCGGCTCCCGGAGGTACTTCTCATTTTAAAATCGTTTCTGCTGGTGCAGAGGTTGATTTTGAGAATGAAAGTTTTACTGTGGATACTCAGGCAACAGCAATATTGCCATGGGATGCAAACCCAACTGCAGTAATTAACCTGGCCAATGCGGTAACAGCCAACAGTGCTCATCCTTTGTTCCTTGCTTTTGGTATTGAATTTTATCAGGAAGTAAACGGACAAATGTATCCTTTGAAAAACGGAGCATTCAATGCACTGTCATTGGTGAAAGTGAATGGTGTGTAATTTACCTCACCCTAAATCCCTCTCCAAATGGAGAGGGACTTTGAAAACCAAGAAAAATGAAACTGGAATTGATCAGAACATATTTTCCGGATGGTACGAACGGAACAATTTTCCTGAACGGAAACATAGTTTGCTACTCCATTGAGTTACCATGGCATAACAACTTAAATCGAATTTCATGCGTACCGGAGGGAATTTATGAGCTGGTGAAGCGGTACAGCCCGAAACATAAATGGCATTTGATGCTGGCAAATGTACCAGGTCGTCAACTGATCCTGGTACATGCAGCCAATGATGCCATTAAGGAATTAAAGGGCTGTATCGCTCCGGTTTCACTTTTAACATCGGAGGGAAAGGGATCGAAATCCCGTGCCGCATTATCAAAATTAAACAGGCTGGTATTTGCTGCTCTGGACAAAAAAGAAGAAGTTTTTTTAACCATCAAATCAGACAAATGAAAATAATTCAAAGGGTTAAAGCCCCTACCCCAAAGTTTTTTAAGAAAGTAAGAAATATTAGCCTGATCATCGCAGCACTCGGGACTTCAATCCTGGCTGCACCGGTTGCACTTCCGGCAGTAGTTTTAACAATAGCAGGATATCTTGCGGTTGCCGGTGGAGTTGCCGGGACTGTTAGCCAGACAGCTGTGGAGGGAGAATAAAATGAACCAGCAATATTTTGACAGCAATACCAAGGCAGGAACAGCCGGAGGAACACTACTAACGATCCTGGCAAATATCAATAGTGAAGATCTGCTGAAAACAGTAATTCTTGCAGCTCTTGGAGCTGCGGTGAGTTTCAGTGTTACTCTTTTACTCAAGCTTCTTATTAAACGCTTAAAAAAATAATGCTTCGTGTGTGGTGACCGAAGTATACAGTAGCCCTGGCCCGATGGCCGGGGCTTTTAATTTTGAATTTTCCTTTTATTACTAAGAAGGGAAATTAAGAGAACGATTAATTCAAATTAAATTTCGCAAATACCGGTATGTGGTCTGACAGCTTCCTTGCTTTCTTATAATCCCGGAATTCTTCATAAAATTTTATGACCCCTGATCTCAAAGGTTCCTGCTTAAGTGGACGATATAGAAAGTTATCATATACCGATGCCAGGCAATCATCGTCATTACATTCCTGCTTTAGTGAAGTTTTCTGGTCCACAAAAACAGTCTCATAGCCTTTGGATTTGATTGGATCATAAGCCTCATCCGTACCTGTGAGGTTGAAGTCACCACAGAATATAATATTTTTTTGGGGATAGACGGCAGGAATTTTCTGCAAAAGTTTAATCTCCTTAGCAGGATTTTTATTTGTAGGAACAGCATGAAAAGCTGCAACTGTAAAGGTTTGGCCATCGGGCACCTTAAAACCTACTAAAAAAGGCTCCCGATCAATCTGCTTTTTGAAAACCTTTTCCAGTCCGGCGCTACCAAATCTTTTCAGTTTGGCTATCTTCCAAAACACGGCATAGCGTTCTGAGCCATTCATGGTACTCGTTGTAGGTGCACTCAATTCATAGTCCCATTTATTTCCTGATTTATTTAGTTCTTTTTTTAAGGCCTCTACAGCTTCAGGGCCTCCTTTTCCAGCCACAACTTCCACAATGGCTACTACATCATAGTTTTTGATTGTAGCAGCAATAAATTTGATTTCATCCGGTGTCTTGGA
>JAYTOS010000104.1:0-7739 GCA_043747705.1 Bacteroidota bacterium | reverse complement strand
ATTAAAAAAACGACTCCTATTTGTCTTAACATGCTACTGGCTTATTGGGGGAAACAGTAATATACCCATGTAGAACGAAAAGAGAGGATGTTTTATTATCAGTTAGAATAGTAAGCAGGCTGAAAAGAAGGGTTATCCTGGTTAGATTGTATTATTATTTATGCAGGCAGCTTTAATTATGTTGCGGTTTTGGGTATTCAGATGCTCTTACAGTTTTTCCCAGCTTTTTCAAACTTTTGGAAAGTTTGAAACTTTCCAAAAGTTTGAAAAAGCTGGGATGCAAGAATTATTGAGATTCATATTTTACCGGGGCAAATGGGAATTTTCAGAAACAACCCATGTAACAGGCTGCTTACGCACCGAATTCACCGTTTCCCCATTCAGCATAGCAGGCTTCCATCTTGGGCCTTTTACAATCAATCTAACCGCTTCCTCTTTGGTGCCGTAACCAGGATCATTCTCTGCCTTAACATCACTAACAGAACCTGTTTTATCTACTATAAATGAAACGACGACTGTGTATTTGCCTGGTGGGCCGCCTTTTTCAACAATAATGTCCCTGTTTAAATTGCGTTCGCGATATTTCTGCCATGACAGTTGGCCACCGGGGAATTCTGCGATGATTTGTGTTTTTGTAAATACATGGTTATTATTTTCAGACGTTTTTTTCTCCACAAGTTTGGATCCTGATATGACAAAGGTTATAGACTGTTTTTTTTCGTAATCAACATTTATTCCGTTCTGTACAGCAGGTTTCCATCTGGGTCCTTTTTCAATTACACGGATGGCTTCTTTTTTTGTGCCATAACCCGGATCATTCTCTGCATTTATATCGCTAATAGTACCGGTCTTATCAACCTTAAAAACAATCACCACCGTATACCTGCCATCGGGTGCGCCTTTTTCCTTAGGTAAATCCCTGTTGAGGTTGCGTTCCAGGTATTTAGTCCATGCAGTCTGGCCACCGGGGAATTCAGCAGAAGTCTGAACTTTTGTAAACACCTGATCGCCGGGCCTTTCTTCCGAATGAGCATTTTCAACAATGGCCGTCTTATTTTTTTTCGTAATAATTTCAACAACTCCGTTTTTAGCATCTTTCCCATACTTGTCAATTGCCGATTTACCTTTTAGAACATTCACGGCTATTATATCTGATGTTGGAATACTCCCATTCTTCAATATGGGTCTTTCTCCATCAACAATATATAATGGTTGGTCACTTACTAATATCTCATCCTGATTTTGTCCTACCCAAACTAAAGAATCAGGATCTTTACTGCCAGACAAATTTCTGTTTTTATAGGTAAAGCCTATTATTTTATCGTTTATTCTCCAATTAGCAGAATCCTTTCCTGTGGGTATCCTATTAAAAAAAGGCCGATCCGATTGCCTGTCATAGCCGGTTTTCTTAGTGGTTATGATTACCACCCCGTTTTTACCATCATCACCATATAAAGCTGTAGCAGAATCTTTCTTAAATACATTTACAGATTTAATCAAATCCGGATTAAGTGTTTCGAGGATATTGTTATCAACTTTTTTGCCATCGAGAATCATTAACGCTTTATTACGTCGGAATTCTTTTGTAGTAATGAGTATGATACCATTCCTACCTTCTTCGCCATAATGGGTGGCTGTGGCTGATTCTCCTTTTAAGATATCGATTGATTGAATCAAACTGGGGTCCAATATTTCCATTACATGCCTATCTACTTTCTTGCCATCGAGAATAATTAATGCTTTGTTGAAAGAATTATTTTTAATGACACTATTTCTTGTAAATTCTGTTATTCCTCCGTCAGATTTAACAGTCACCTTATCAGCAACAATAACATTCGTATCAATTCCAGAAGTAACTGTATTAAATAACTGGTTGTTTATTTTCAATTCATTTTTAGCAATATTGTCAACTACATTTTCAACCACCGATGCAACAGATAGTGTTGCGTTTCCGCGTTGCTCCTTATTTCTGAAAGAAAATAATACAACTACTACAGCCAGCAAAGGCAATACAACCAACCTCCGCAGGTAACTGAACCGCGGGCTACTGTTATTGGTAAGCATCTGTAACCTTCTTTTAATGGGTGAGAAAAAGAAAGTATGTGTAAGTAAGAATTTTTGTTGCGGGTAAGCAGCTGTTAAAAGCATCTGTGCCAGCGAAGCCGTGTCGCCATTGGCAACGGCTTTGTTATCGGCAATGAATTCGTGGATCATATCCATCTCTTTTCGTATCAACCAGAAAAAAGGATTGAACCAGCCGCCGATCAGCATTACCTGTATAAATAATTTATCGAAAGAATGTTTTTGCTGTACATGCGTTAATTCATGTTGCAATATTTGTTTACCGGCTTCACTGCGGATATCAATCTGATCGTTCCAGAAAATGTAGCGGAAGAAAGAAAACGGCGTTCCCTTTGCTTCTGTAATAATCAGGTACACATCGCCAACATTTTTACAGGAATGTATTTGCAATAGCCGGTAAATACGGAACAATGCACGCAGCATACCAAATAATAAAACCAAAGCTACCGCCAAATAAATGCCCGGTGCCAGCATATCCCAACTCCACTGAAACCCTTTGCCGGAAAGATTTTCTTCAATCTGCGAATTGTTATCTGCCACAACAGATAAAAACCTCATCATCTGCGGATCTTCGCTTATTACGGTATGCCCCCATTTGATTTTGATCAGTGGCACAAGCCATGAAAGTGCTGCAATGGCCAGCAGATAAAAACGGTTATACTGGTGAAAGCGTTTGTTACGCAGCACCAGCCAATAGTACCCCATCATCAAACCACTACAAAGTACCACTTGCAAAAAGTAATAAGCAATCGTTAACATGGGAATCAGTTTTATTTTTTTGTGTGTTTGATCTGTTGTAACAGCAGCTCCAGTTCCTTTACGCTGATGTCTTTTTGTTTTACCATAAAAGAAACCGCATCACTGAACGATCCTTCAAAATAGCCCTGCACCAGGTTGCGTATGGTACTGGATGAATAGTCGCCTTTTGAGACAAGCGGATAATATCTGTGCACCCTGCCCATCGGAGTTACACCTACAAATCCTTTATCTACCAAAATCTTCACAATGGTTGCTACCGTATTGGAATGCGGCCTGGGTTCGGGTTGGGCTTCTAAAATATCTTTCAAAAAAGCTTCTTCCAGTTTCCAGATACTTTGCATGATCTGTTCTTCTGCTTTGGTTAATGGTCTCATTCGGGGGTGGTTTGTTTGTTTTTCAAATATATAAACTAATTATTTAGTTTTAAAACTATTTTTTTAGTTTTATTGGAGTCGGGACGCTAAAGCGACCTGAATCCTGCTGCTACGAAAGAAAATACCGCTTATCGTTCAGGCCGCTTTAGCGTCCCGACCGAAAGCGGTATTTTGCAGCTCAATCAAATACCCCATTGAGGGGTTAGGGGGTATGAAATACTACATCATTTCCGGTGAAGCCAGTGGGGACCTTCATGGCAGTAATCTAATCAAAGAACTACGGCTACTCGATTCATCTGCAGATATCCGTTGCTGGGGTGGCAATCTGATGCAGAAAGCCGGAGGCAGTCTGGTAAAACATTATCGTGAACTAGCTTTTATGGGCTTTGCAGAAGTAATAAAGAATCTCCCTGCTATTTTACAAAATATCAAATTCTGCAAGCAGGATATCCTTTCGTACCAGCCCGATGTATTGGTATTAATAGATTACCCCGGGTTTAATCTGCGTATTGCCGAATGGGCAAAAAAACAAGGTTTCAAAATCGTTTACTATATCTCCCCGCAGGTTTGGGCATGGAAAGAGAACCGTGTAAAAAAAATGAAACAATGCATTGATAAAATGCTGTGCATTCTTCCTTTTGAAAAAGAGTACTACAAAAATAAATGGAACTGGGAGGTTGACTATGTGGGACACCCATTGGTGCAAGTGATTGAACAACACCAGTTGGGAGTTGTTAATCGTGAATCGTTGATCGTGAATAGTGCATTTAATAGTAATTCAAATACCCGGTTCATCGCCCTTCTGCCTGGTAGCCGCAAACAGGAGATTGCAAAAAAATTACCGATCATGCTGGAAGTGGCCAAATCATTCCCAACCTATCAATTTGTGGTAGCACAGGCACCTGGGCTGGAGAATGCATTTTATGCACCGTTTATGGAACCCTATAAAAATGTATCCTCCGTCAGCAATAAAACATATGATCTTTTAGCACAATCCAAAGCCGCATTAGTAACCAGCGGAACAGCAACCTTAGAAACCGCTTTGTTTGGCGTTCCCGAAATTGTATGTTATAAGGGCAGCAATATCAGTTACCAAATAGCCAGGCGACTGATAAAGATCAAATACATTTCATTGGTTAACCTGATTATGGATAAGTTAGTAGTGAAAGAGCTGATACAAAATGATCTTACTACAGCTAACCTGGTAAATGAACTGCAGCAACTGTTGACAAATGAAAACAGGATAGTCACGTTACGCAACGATTATGCTGAATTGAAAACTATCCTGTCAAAAGGTGGCCATGCGTCTAGGCAAGCGGCGAAAATTATTTGTGATTTTATAAAGTGAGTTATGAATTGTCAATAGTGCGTAGTGAGTAGTGAATAAAGTGTAGGGTAAGTAACGTACACTATGATTACTGACTACTCACAATTCACTACTCACTACTCACTACTCACTACTCACCATTCACTCCTCACCATTCACTCCTCACCATTCACCTTAGTAGACAGTAACAACATAGTCCGGCTTATCAAAATCAGTCAGTTTTCTGATCAATTTATGTATTTTTTTTGTCCATTCTTTTTGCTTTTGTTCATTGATAGAATGGTTAGTATCAAGGTCATACATTTCGTCAGCTTTTCTTCTTAATTGGTCAATCTGGTCCCCAAAGGATTTTACACGGGCAAATACATCATTAAGCGTAAACCTTTGGGTGAGTATTTCCTTTACTAGTAGTCTTTTATGATATTCGGCAATATCGAAATGTGTTTGCTCGTGTCTGAGTAAATTTTTGGTTCGGGTACGCTTCACCCATGAATGGCAAGTAGAAAAACTGCAGGAGAACCTGAATTTAGCGGAATGACCTGCAATAAAATATTCATAATAGATATGTGGCTCCGATAGCGCATTAGCATTACTTTTTCGATCCGGCTTCCCTTTAAAGTATTTCCATTTGAGTTCATGTCGTCCCGACCATTGAATACTATCGCAGTGCTGGCTATACAAAGAAAAAGGCATTGTTACCAAAAAAAGAAAAAGAAAATGCTTTCTTCCTGCCTTCATTAACGGGTTATTTTCTGATCAAAGGAAGAATAATTAATTTAAAAATAATCACCAATACCGCCAGCAGGAACATAATCAGTGAAATACGGTTCATACCATGCATATATTTCATCCATTGGGTGCGCGGTTCATTGGGATCTCTTTTTTTAATATAGAGGTATTCAGCAATTTGTGTCCAGATGCCCATTTGATTGATAGTTTATTGGTTAACCGGGAAAGATTACCATAAAGGTAACAAGAGTAGCGGTAATTGGTTCAGTAAAACATATTCTGGTTAGATTTGCAATAAGCTAACCCAACTGCTATGCTACGTAACCTTCTGTTTCTTTTATGCGTTTTTATTTTATCCGGGCCTTCCATTGCCCAGTTCAATGCGAATACAATTGATATTGTCCGTGATAAATATGGGGTGCCGCATATTTTTGGCAAGACCGACCCGGAAGTAGCTTACGGTTTAGCCTGGGCGCATGCCGAGGATGATTTTACAACCATACAGCAATCCTTATTAGCGGGAAAAAGTATGTTGGCCAGTTATGTGGGAAAGAAAGGAGCTTCCATTGATTATATCATTCACCTTTTGCGCATTCCGGAACTGGTGGAAGAAAAATATGAAACAGACCTTAGTCCCGCATTTAAAAGAGTACTGGAAGGCTACTGCGCGGGATTAAATGCATATGCTGCCAAACATCCCGGAGAAGTGCTTTTGAAGAAAGCTTTTCCGATGACACCGAAAGACATGGTTCAGTATTCGGTTTTACAGCTTTGCGTATTATCCGGTGCCGATAAGGCCCTAGCTTCTATTTTCGGCGGTACCGTTCCATTACTCGAAAATTATAAAACTGCCGGCAGCAATGCCTTTGCATTCAACAGCCATAAAACAACTGATGGGCAGGTTTATCTCGATATTAATGCCCACCAGCCTTTAGAGGGCCCTGTTGCATTTTATGAGGCCCATTTATGCAGTGAGGAAGGATGGAATATTATTGGTGCCAATTTTCCGGGTGCACCTTCTATTTTACATGGCTGTAATGAATATCTGGGATGGGCACATACGGTTAATGCCCCCGATAAATTAGATGTTTATCAATTAGAAATCAATCCTGCCAATAAATTACAATACAAATTTGATGGCCAATGGGAGGTGCTGGAAGAAAAAAATGCTCCTTTAAAAGTAAAAATTGCGGGTATCCGTGTTTCAGTAAATAAGAAAGTGCACTGGAGTAAATATGGGCCAACCATTATTACCCCAAGGGGAACTTTTTCTATCCGTATGCCTGCACAAATGGATATACGCGGACTGGAACAGTGGTACCGTTTTAATAAAGCGAAGAATTTTACCGAATTCAAAGCCGCATTAAATATGTTGGCAATACCCGGGTATAATATTGTGTATGCAGACCGGTATGATACTATTTATTATTTGAGTAATGGCCGTATACCCATCCGCGACCCAAAATTTAACTGGAAGGGTACTTTGCCGGGAAATACCAGCGCTACTTTATGGAACAGTTTACATCCGCTGGCCGACCTTCCACAGGTATTGCAGCCCAATAGTGGTTTTGTGTATAATACTAACCATTCTCCTTTTCATTCTACGGAAGGCCCTGAAAACCCTGTGAATAAAGACCTGACTATGGGCTATGAAACATTGGAGAATAACCGGAGTACACGTTTTGCGGAAATGTTAGCGGGGTATGATAAAATTTCATTTGAAAATTTCAGGAAGATAAAATTCGACAGGCAATATCCTGCCCGGTTTGCATTCCCTACCAATATTGATTCTTTGTTTTTATTGAACGCAGCAGCGCATCCCGCGATAGCGGACCTGATTAATAACCTAAACCAATGGGATAAAAAAGCAAATGCAGAAAGTATTGGCGCCGGCACTTTTTTACTGGTATACAATACGATTTATAAATCTTTGGGGGCATATTTAAAAACAAGGTCACTGAGCACTGAACAATGTATCCATATCCTGACTACTGTCCGTGCAGAAATGATAAAAAATTTTGGAAGAACCAACCTTCAATTAGGTGATATACAAAAATTAGTGCGGGGCGATAAAGTACTGCCGCAGCCGGGCCTTCCGGATGTATTGGCACCCATGTATTCTGTGCCTTATAAAAACGGCATGGTAAAGGGTACACAGGGCGATGCTTATGTGGAACTGGTTCGTTTTACCAAAGATGGCCCGATCATTCAAAGCATTAATACTTTTGGAGCATCCAGTCGAAAAAATTCGCCGCATTATACAGACCAGATGGAGATGTACACCCATCAACAAACAAAACCCATGACGTTAAATAAAGCGGAAGTATATAAAACAGCGGAACGCATCTATCATCCAAATTAAACCCTTGATGGTAACCACTCTCCCAGAAACCTTGTTATCTGGGCGGTTTCGATGATAAAACCGTCATGCCCGTAGGCCGAATCAATTTCAATAAAACTTGTATCGG
>JAYTOS010000103.1:0-4004 GCA_043747705.1 Bacteroidota bacterium | reverse complement strand
CAAAGCCGCAAAGAATGGTTCTTTGCGGCTTTGATCCCTGGCCAGTTGGCGTGAAAAATTCAGGATATAATGCTAAGTAAAATCATATTAATGCATCTTGCAAAGGTGTTATTTTGAAAGAGCTCTTTTTATCATTGTATTTTTTTGCCGCATCAATAAAGCTAACAAACAATGGCGCTGGCCGTTCAACAGTGCTTTTTAATTCAGGATGGTATTGCACGCCGATGAAGAACGGGTGTGCGGGTATTTCCATTATTTCTACAAGTCCTGTTTCGGGGTTACATCCGCTGGCTACCATGCCATTTGATTCGAATTGCGCCAGGTATTCGTCATTAAATTCGTACCGGTGGCGGTGTCTTTCGCTGATGTTGGTTTCTCCGTAAATTGTGTGGGCCAGCGTGCCTTCCTTGATCTCACAGGGATATGATCCCAAACGCATCGTTCCACCCATCATTTTTATTTTTTTCTGCTCTTCCATCATGTTAATGACTGCGTGATTGGTAGAGTCATCCATTTCAGTAGAGTGTGCATCTTTTAATCCCAATACATTCCTTGCATATTCAATTACCGCCATTTGCATGCCCAGGCAAATTCCAAAAAATGGTAACCCTTTTTCGCGTGCATATTGAACGGCAACAATTTTGCCTTCAATGCCACGGTGACCAAAACCCGGTGCCACCAATAATCCGTCCAGCCCATCTAATTTTTCAGCTACATTTTCTGCCGTAATGAATTCGCTGTGCACATTCACTACCTGCACTTTCACTTCATTCATCGCGCCGGCATGTACAAAACTTTCAAGGATAGATTTATAAGCATCCTGCAGTTCAATATATTTACCGATAAGGCCCACCGTTACTTTACTGCGTGGATATTTCAGTTTATCCAGGAACCCTTTCCATTTATCCAGGTTGGGTTCACCATAATTCGTGATATTCATTTTACGCAGACAGATAAGATCTAGTTTCTCCCGCAGCATCAACAAGGGTACTTCATAAATGGTGGAAGCATCCATCGCTTCAATTACCGCTTCCTGTTTTACATTACAGAATAGTGCGATCTTTCTTTTGATATCATTATTTAAAGGCTCTTCTGTACGGCAAACAAGTATATCCGGATGTACACCTGTTTCGCTAAGCATTTTAACGCTGTGCTGGGTAGGTTTGGTTTTAAGTTCTTTCGCTGCTTTCAAATAAGGGATAAGGGTAAGGTGCACCACCATCACATCTTCATCGGGCAGCTCCCACTGCAACTGGCGAACCGCTTCAATAAAGGGCAAACTCTCAATATCACCTACAGTACCTCCGATTTCTGTAAGGATTACATCATATTTATCGTCAGCACCTAATAATAACATCCTTCTTTTGATCTCATCAGTAATATGCGGCACTACCTGTACGGTTTTACCTAAAAAATCACCTGCCCTTTCTTTATTAATAACCGTTTGGTAAATACGGCCCGTAGTTACATTATTAGCCTGTGTTGTGTAAATACTTAAAAACCTTTCGTAATGGCCAAGGTCAAGATCAGTTTCTGCACCATCTTCGGTTACATAACATTCGCCATGTTCATACGGATTAAGTGTACCCGGATCAACATTTATATACGGATCAAATTTTTGAATGGTTACACGGAGGCCCCTTGCCTGCAATAACTTTGCAAGCGAAGCTGCAATAATGCCTTTTCCTAAGCTACTTGTTACACCACCGGTAACAAAAATAAATTTGGCCATAGTAATTAATTAATCAGTTATCGTGTTGTTTGATTTTATTGAACCAAACTTTATGTCAAATTTGAACTTTCTTGCGTCGCACACGTATGCTTCCAGTTCTATAGGCAAAAACATAATTACGAACCCAAAAAGCAGCAAATTGCCCTTATGCCCGAACAGTGAAATAGATGACCTTGGAAAAAGAACAGTGTAGAAAATCTTCAGAGGTCGTACAAACCTACATGAAAAAGTTTGACAAAAAAAAATAGCCGCTTAAAACTAAACATCCCTTCACCTAAAGTGTTAATTTGAAGTGTACATCTTTCCTGATAAAATTTAATAATATGAAAAAAATCCTAATGTTGGGCCTGGCAGCTTTTGCCACCGCGGCCTTTCTCAGTTACCGGTATAAAGCACCTGAACCACAGTTGCTTACCCCCTCCTGCTATGTAAGTTGTTTTAATGCCGATGTACGGGAGCAATTCAGGCAGGAAGCAGCAACTCCGGCTTTTGCCATGCTGCACGAAACACCCAGATATTACAAACTGGAAGATCCTACAGGCCAGGCCGTTAGTTTTAAAGCCGCAGACGGTTCCAATGCAATGGGCTATGCGATTAAAAGTAAAAAAGTATCCAAAAAATGGGTATTTGTCATACAGGAATGGTGGGGATTAAATGATTATATTAAAAGGGAAAGTGAAGCTCTTTCCAAAGAACTGGATAATGTAAATGTACTCGCCATTGATTTATACGATGGAAGAGTAGCCGCAACACCTGACAGTGCCATGAAATTAATGCAGTTGGCAAAAACAGACAGATTGGAAAACATTATTAAAGGTGCCCTGGCCTATGCAGGTACAGATGCAAAAATTTATACAATTGGCTGGTGCTTTGGTGGAATGTGGAGCCTGCAAACCACTTTATTGGCCGGCAAACAGGCAGCAGGTTGTGTTATGTATTATGGCCGCCCCGAAACCAATATGGATAAATTGAAAACCCTTAATTGTGATATTATCGGTTTTTTTGGAAACCAGGACCGAAGCCCTTCCCCTGAAATGGTTACCAAATTTGAATCAGATATACAAATGGCAGGTAAAAAAATAACTACATTTAAATATGATGCCGGTCATGGGTTTGCCAATCCAAGTAACCCCAGTTTTAATAAAGCAGCTACTGAAGATGCACATGTAAAAGCCATCGCTTTTCTGAAAGAGCATATGAAATAATTTATTACGTTGAAAGAATATTTTTTTAAATACAGGATAAAAATCGTCTGCTATGTATAAAGTATTCTTTCAGTTTTTTTTCTTCAATCCGGGAAATGGCTTCTTTATAAAATTCGTCCACATAAAAAAACGGAGTTTATATTTAGATCCTAAAAAAAGTATTGATCACATATCATTCACGATTTTCTTATAGCTGGTAACAATTCCCTTGATCAGTGAAGAACTAAACCCCTGGTGTTCCATTTCATTCAATCCGGCAATCGTACAACCTTTAGGGGTGGTTACCTTATCTATCTCCTGTTCGGGGTGTGTATTTTTTTGCAGTAATAATTCTGCCGCGCCCTTCACTGTTTGTGCGGCTATTAATGAAGCGGTAGCAGCACTGAATCCTATTTCAATACCACCTTGTATGTTGGCACGAATATACCGCATGGCAAAAGCGGTACCGCAGGCGCCCAATACAGTTGCGGCATCCATTAATTTCTCTTCAATAAAAACAGATCTTCCCAATTGGTGAAAAAGATCAGTTACATATTTCACCTGTTCATTATTTGCCTGGTGCGCGCAAATGCAGGTCATACTTTCACGGATGGCGATAGCCGTATTGGGCATAGCCCTGAATATAGCGAATTGCCCACCCACGATTTCCTGTATGTCTTTTATCCAAATACCTGTTACCACACTTATTAATACATGCTTTTTCGGATCAAGATATGGCTGGATACCGGCTAACACTTCTTTAATCTGGAATGGTTTTACTGCCAATACGATCCAATCTGCATACTGAACAGCCTGCACATTGTCGTTACTGATCAGCACACCTTTTTCTTCCAAGGATTGAAGAGAAGTGATATTTCTTTTGGTAACGATCAGTTCTCCGGGTAAAACAAACCCGCTGGAAACCAAACCTTCAGCCATAGCTGCACCAAGATTCCCGCCACCAATGATGGCAATTTTCTTTCCCATAACGATTGCTTTGTTTTGAAGAGATGTCTATTAGGCCATAGATAATGGACTATTGACTTAAAAGTATTGTAAAGTTTTCAGATACCCCCGTACATAATCAT